>NZ_LZMK01000369.1:0-723 GCF_001665865.1 Nocardia sp. 852002-20019_SCH5090214
AGCCGTCCACATCCGGACGTCTCGACTGCTTCGATTTTGATTGGGGCTTTTGGTTTTGCGCTTTTCCTCGCGCTGCCGTCGTTGCTGATTTTGTGGTTCGCGTTCCGGAGACTGCGACGGTCGGCTCGGATTCGCCGCGGCGCGCCTGCGGCTTATGCGGTGTGGCGCGCAGGGGTGTACTGCCATCGATGTGGCATGTGCTTTTGGCCCTTCGCGCCCGCCGCTGGAATCCCGGTGCGACATCCGGTTTCCCCAGGCGGTTTCCAGGGGATCGTCTGGAACGCCGGGGGTTACCTCAACGACGCGTGATCACCCGTAAACAACGCTCTTAGGACTTCACTGCCGCAGGCCCGGCGTAGTTCGCTTGCGCACCGTTTGGTCGGCGATCCCGGCGGCAGGGCATTTCCGGGTTCCCAGTTAGGGCGATTGTTCTGCCGATTCCACGGACGGCTGCGGCTCGTTGAGCGGTGGCTCGCTCTCAGGATGTGCCGTCTGCACGCCTGGTTCGGGCTCTGCCCGCCCGGCGGCACGTAGTTGCCGCGCGTTCTTGACGCTGATTTCGAGTAGTTCGGCGATGTCGTCGGTGCTGCATCCGTGCTCGTTCATGCGCGCCACGGCCGAAGTCTGCCTGGTGTGGTGCACGGCGATTTCGGTTGCGGCGGCCTGTTCGAGGTGACCGATCTTGTCGTGCAACGCTCGGATGCGGCGGTCGCGGCGTTGTTC
>NZ_LZMK01000370.1:0-1159 GCF_001665865.1 Nocardia sp. 852002-20019_SCH5090214
GCCCGTTGCAGGTCGATCGAACGGGCCGTGTCGATTGTGCCGACTGCTTCGGCCTTCTTGGCGGGCTCGAGCAGGCCGGCCGTGGTCAGTTGCGGCAGGATGATCTGCTGGTCGCACAGCGACATGTGCTGGGTTCCTGCGATGCGCAGGGGGATCTTCACCCCGGTGTTGGTTGCCCAGCGCGGTTCCCAGCCCGGATTGCCGAACCAGGGCGAGGTGTCGCTGGCCAGCATCAGCAGCGGCCGGTCGAGACCGTCCGCGGCGACAGAGCCCAGGATCGGGCCGTCCAGATCGACGCCGGCACGGACACGGTGGTCGTCGTGCATCGTTTGCACGGTTGTCGACCCGCCTAGCGAGTGACCGAACATTCCGACTTTCGACAGGTCGAGGTCCTCGGCGAGGTGCGGTGGGAGTCCAGCGCGTCCCGGCTGTTCGGTGGCAGCAGTCATCAGTTGGTCGAGGACGAAGCGTGTGTCGGCGACCCTGGTCGGCAGGAGTAGATCGGGAAGGATGTGTTGTGGTGAATCCAGTGGCACCTGAGTGTGTTCGGTGTGTCCGTCGGGAAACTGCACCGCGAACGCTTCGTGGGTGTGGTTGATCGCGACCACGATGTAGCCGTGGCTGGCGAGGTCTTCGGCCTGAGCGGTGCTCCATCCGGTTGTGTCGTCCATTCCGGGTGAGTTCAGCAGCACCGGGAAGGCTCGTCCGTCGGCGCGGGCGGTTGCGTCGCGGCGGCTGTGGCTGGGCGCGAGAGTCCAACTGCCAGCGGGGACACCGAGTCTGGTGAGGTACTCGGCTTGTTCTTCCCGGCCGCCAGGCGGCATCCATTCAGCAGTCGGTGCCGTCGACTGGTCAGCGGCGGGGTACCAGATCTGCACCATCAGTTCACGGTGTCCCGATGTCCACGGATCCGCGCGGTCGGCATCGTCGAGGTACCAATCCGTGACGCCGACCGGGTAATGGCCCGTCGGGGCAGGCAGATTCACGACCACGGGGTTCTGCGAGGGGGCTGCTTCCGCTGCGCCAGCAGCCACCGTGGCGGCCACCGCCGCGGCGGCGACTGCGGCGATATGTCGTCGTAACCCTCTGCGTTTCATGACAACTCCCCATCCCTTGCAATGTCAGCCAGCAACGCTACAAGATCGCCTGCCCAACGATG
>NZ_LZMK01000371.1:0-883 GCF_001665865.1 Nocardia sp. 852002-20019_SCH5090214
ACGGTGTCCAGACCGCTCTTGAGGCGGGCCTGATAGTCCAGCAGCAAGGTGTCGACCCGGTATTTGGCCTCTTCCCCCAGATCGACCACCGGCTTGCCGATTCGGCGCAACTCCTCGGCTGCCGCCGGGGTGACGGGCACCCAGTCGGTGTCGTTCACACTCATCGGCTGGGCGGAGGCCTCACCGA
This sequence comes from Nocardia sp. 852002-20019_SCH5090214, assembly GCF_001665865.1. Lineage (NCBI taxonomy): Bacteria > Bacillati > Actinomycetota > Actinomycetes > Mycobacteriales > Nocardiaceae > Nocardia > Nocardia sp. 852002-20019_SCH5090214. The sequence continues at coordinate 188 of NZ_LZMK01000371.1, forward strand.
GGTAGATGGCCACGAACCGGGCCCGCGCGCGCACCTCGTCACCGAGACCGGCGGCTTTCATCTTCTTCGTCAACGCCGAAAGGCTGTTCACGCTGGGCTCGTTGCGCCACGCCTCGACCTGCGCGTACAGCTCCTGCTTGACCGATTCGTCGATGTCCTCGGCGGCGATCATCGCGACCATGCGGTCTTGGGCGGTGGCCAGACGGTCTTGGGTGGCGCGTTCCTGCTCGACGGCGGCCATCTTCGCCGCCAGCTGCGGGGTTACCTCGGCATCGATGGTGACGTGCCCGCCGTCGAGGTCGACGTGCACACCCCAGCGCTGCCGGATGTGCCCGGCCAGTTCCACCGACGCGCGGCGGGCAGCCTCGGAGTCTTCCGACCAGGTCACCGCCTCACGTAGCGCGGCGGCGATTTCGTTGCGCGAGAGCCGATCCCAACCCTTCCGGCGCAGCGCTTCCAGACCTTTCTCGGCCGCCTTGCGCTCGGCGGCGACCTGGGCGGCGTGCTCGCGGCGGGCCTTCTCCTCCCGCATCTGCATGGCCTCGATGGCGGCGCGGCGGGCGGTGATGCCGGCCGTGGCTCGGTTCATCACCTCCTGCATCAGTGCCCGCAGCATCACCGCGAACTGGCTGCCGATCCGGTCGAGGGTTTCGTCGTGGTGCTGCTGGACGGGGGTGTGCAGGCCGGACAGGTGCT
>NZ_LZMK01000372.1:0-71349 GCF_001665865.1 Nocardia sp. 852002-20019_SCH5090214
AGCTCGCGCCGAGTGCGGGGACGGTCGAGGTGAGCGGGGCGCCCGCCCGGCCCCCAGCGATGCCCGTCCACGCCCAGCCCGACCAGATCGATCCCGCGCAGTTGCACACCGGCATCGATCGTCTTCTGTTGTGGCACATAGCCGATACGCGGATTGCCCAGCCGGGCGGGCGCCCCGCTCACCTCGACCGTCCCCGCACTCGGCGCGAGCTGCCCCAGCAGCATCCGCAGCAGCGAGGTCTTACCGGATCCGTTGGGTCCCAGCACCGCGACGAATTCGCCGGGCGCGACGTCGAGATCGAGGCCCTCCCAGAGCGTGCGCGGCCCGAACGCCAGGCTCGCACCCCGCAGCGATACCGCGGGTGCCGCCGTGGCCGCCGCTGATGTGGTCGCGGGAATCGTCGCCGCCTCGCCGGTCTCCTCGCAGAACGCGCACTCCGCGCCGTCGAAACGGGGCGTGCTCGCGACAGAGCCGGGCCGGGCCGCCGTATCCGGGGATTCGTCGGCGGTCGGCCGGGTCCGCTGGTCGCCGTCCCTATCGGTGTGGCCGTCGCCGGAGAGTGCGTCGGCTCCGCTGCCGGCGGATTCCGGCGCTTCGGTTCGGGTGCGTCCCGCCATCACTACCTCCCTCAGCCGAGCGCGGCGGCCAGTGCCGTCGCGTTGTCGGTCTGCCACTTCACGAAATCGGTGTTCGCCGGGAGGGTTTCGGTGACCTCGACGATCGGCACACCCGCGGATTTCGCGGTCGCGGCGACATCCTTCGTGGTCTTGTCCTCGGTCTGGATGTTGTAGACCAGCGCGCGAACCTGCTTGCCGGTCAACAGCTCTCGCACCGCCGCCAGATCCGCCGGCGCGGGATCGGTGCCCTGTTCGATTGCCTCCTCGAAGGCGTGCGGGGTGCGGTCGTCGGTGTCGGCGGCCAGCAGCAGATAGTGCGCGAGCGGTTCGGTCTGCAGTACCGGCGTCTTCGGGTGGGCGGCCGCGGCTTTCGCGGTGATCGCGGAGATGTTCGCCAGCTGGGCGCGGAATCCGGCGGCGCGATCGGTGAAGGCCTGCTTGTGCTCGGGATCGATGCGGCCGAGTTCGTCGGCGATCCGCCCGGCCACGGCGTCGACGGTCTTCATGTCGTACCAGACGTGCTCGTTCTCGTCGTTCGGCGTCGAGCGCAAGTCGAACGCGGCGATGCTGGGTTTGCCGCGCCCCGCGGCCGCCTTCTCGGCGAATTCGTCGTAGTGGCCGCCGTTGTAGAGCACCAGCGCGGCATCGCGGATCGCGGCGGCATCGGTCGGGCTGGTTTCGTAGGAGTGCGGGTCCACGGCCGGGCTGTCGATGATCGACTTCACCTCGACGTCGGGACCCCCGACCGCCGCCGCGACGCTGCCCCAGACATCGGTGGAGGCGACGATTTTCGGCTTCCCCGAATCCGAGGACGATCCCGAGCAGGCGGCCAGCGTGACCGCGGTGGTGATTCCCAGCGTGACGACAGCGATTCGAGCGGCGAAACTTCTGATCACGCGGGGTACTCCTGCACATGAGCTCTTAACGGAAACGATTTCCATTTAAATGTAACGTATGTGGCGGGCCCGGACCCCATCGATCGGACCGGCCGGGATGTGAACCGCACCACGAACAGGGCCCGCGACCGCTCGATCCGAGCGACCGCGGGCCCTGGAACGGGAATCCGGCGACCGGTGGCTACTGCACCATGGCCGCTACCGGCTGGCTCAGCAGCTGGGCGCAGCGCAGCAGACCCAGATGGCTGTAGGCCTGCGGGTGGTTGCCCAGGGAGCGTTCGGCGACCGGGTCGTACTCCTCGCTGAGCAGTCCGGTCGGGCCGGCGACATCCACCAGCTGGGCGAACAGCGCCTCGGCGTCCTCGCGCTTGCCGATCAGCAGGTAGGCCTCCACCAGCCAGGCGGCACACAGGTGGAAGCCGCCCTCACCGCCGGGCAGGCCGTCGTCGTGGTGATAGCGGTATACCGTCGAGCCGCTGCGCAATTCGGCCTCGGTGGCGACGACCGTGGCCGCGAAGCGCGGATCCGACGGTTCGATCAGTCCGCTGAGGCCGATGTGCAGGGTCGCGGCGTCCAGATCGGTGCCGTCGTAGGCGGCCGTGTAGGACTGCACCTGCTCGTTCCAGCCCTTGGCCTTGACCTCGTCGGCGATGGTCTCGCGCAGTTCGACCCACACCGGGTCGATGCCGCGGTCGAACCGCTCGGCCAGCTTCAAAGCCCGGTCGACCGTCAGCCAGCCCATCACCTTCGAATACACGTGGTGACGCGGGTTGCCACGGATCTCCCAGATGCCGTGGTCCGGTTCGCGCCAGCGGCGCTGGACAGCCTGGACCATGGCCTCGACGAGTTCCCAGTCGCGGTCGGGCAGTGCCTTGGCCGGGTCGAGAATGCCCTTGCCCTCCCGAGCCTCGGCCAGGGCCGCGATCAGATCCACGATCGGGCCGAACACATCCAGCTGGACCTGCATATTCGCCGCGTTGCCCACGCGTACCGGCCGCGAGCCCGCGTAACCGGGCAGCTGATCCAGCACGGCCTCCGGGGGCAGCGTCTCGCCGTAGAGCGTGTACAGCGGGTGCAGGCGTTCCGGTCCGGCCAGCGTCTCGAGCACGCGGTGCGTCCAGGCCAGGAAATCCTCGGCCTCCGCCAGCGAGCCCAGGGTGACCAGGGCGTGCGCGGTGAGCGAGGCGTCGCGCAGCCAGCAGTAGCGGTAGTCCCAGTTGCGGACGCCGCCGATGTCCTCGGGCAGCGAGGTGGTGGCCGCGGCCAGAATCGACCCCGACGGGGCGTGTACCAGCCCGCGCAGGGTCAGCGCCGAACGCTTCATCAGATCGGGCTTCAGCGGCGGCAGGTTCAGATCGGCGGCCCAGTCGCGCCAGTACCGCTCGGCCTCGTTGCGCCGATCCGCCTCGCTGACCATCGCTGGGGCGAGATCGGAGGTGCCGCAGCGCATTTCGAGCACGATCGGCCCCTGCGAAGGGTCGACCACCGCGCGGGCGACGTGGTGGATGCCCTCTTCGGAGATCTCCCACTGCACGCCGGGGGAGCGCAGCACGATCGGATCGTTGGTGCCGTGCACGCGCAGGCCGGCCGGTTCGCGGACCAGCGTCACCGGCACCTGCCCGAACTCCGGGCGGGGTGCGAAGGTGACCACCGCGCGCGCGTCACCGGTGATCACGCGGGTCAGATCGGTGCGTTCCAACGCGACGTCGTGCGGCAGGTAGTCGACGATTTTCAAACTGGACCAACGGGTTTCGACGGTCATGGTGCCGTCGACGTAGCGCTGGGACAGCGGCAGGCTCTGACGCTCGGGGGCGATGGTGAAATGTCCGGCAGCCGGGCCGCCCAGCAGATGGGCGAAGACCGCCGCCGAATCCGGCTCGGGATGGCAGAACCAGCTGACGGTCCCGTCGGGGGTGAGCAGCGCCTTGGAGCGCGGCGAGGCCAGCATGGTCAGCCGCTCGATGCGCGGCGCCGACGCACCCGCCAGCCAGGTACGGCGCTCCTCGAGCAGGAACGCCAAAGCCTTGGCGACCTCCTCGGTGCTGGGCACCCGGTACTCCGCGAGGCTCTCGCCGTCGCCCACCTTGATGCCGATGTCCGGACCCGACAGCCGCGCGAAGGCCTTCTCGTCGGTGACGTCGTCACCGAAGAAGACGGCGGCCGAGGCGCCCTCCTGATGGCGGATGATGTCGAGAGCCGCGCCCTTGTCGGTCTGGATGACGGCCAGTTCGATGACCGCCTTGCCCTCGGTGACCTGAATGCCGACCCAGCTCGCCGGACCCTGCCGGGCCTGCTGCAGCGCACGCCGGCCCACCTCGGGAGTGGCGTTGCGCACATGCAGCGCGATACTGGCCGGCTTGGCCTCGACGGTGACGCCGGGATTGTCGTCGGCGATGGCGGCCAGGGCGTGGCGCACCTCGGTCAGCAACTGCTTGGCGTCGTTGTCGATGGCGTGCACGAATCCGACATCGAATTCGGAGCCGTGGCTTCCGATCAACTGCACCTCGACGGGAAGCCGGGAAAGCGCCGCGAGATCTCGCAGCGCGCGGCCGGAGATGACGGCCGCGGTAGTGGTCGTCAGGCCGGCGAGCGCACGCAATGCGCTGACCGATTCCCGATGGGGATAGGCCTTTGCCGGATCGGAGACTATGGGCGCGATTGTCCCGTCGTAGTCCGAAGCGACCAATAGCCGCGGCACGCGGGCTACGGCCGACAAGGCACGGCGAAGTTCGTGTGGCAGATCCTGTGCGCTCACGCATCCAACCTAGTGATCGGAGGAGATTTTTCAGGGCGCGAGAAACTTTACTGGGTCAGGTTTGCCCGCGTGTTGGCGCAGTGATACGTGCTGTTTACACGAGCTCGCCAGGCAGGTTTCGAACGCCGGACCTACATTGTCCGGCAATCCGCTCCCTGCCGCGCGCTCAGGACTTTTCGCCCAGCAAGAGGTCGACGGTCAGGTCGAGGCGCTCGGCCACATCGGTCGCCGAGGCGCGCCGGGTGAGCCACGCCACCAGATTCGACAGCCACACGTCGCTGATGACGCGGGCGATGGCCAGATCGCGCTCGGTGGGCTCGCCCTCGTTCACGGCCCGCGCGAAGAAGCGGTCCATCACCTTGCCGACCCGGTCGACCTCGGCGGCCGCGGAGGCGTCGGCGAACATGAACGCTCGCGTCATGGCCTCGGTGAGCAGGGGATCGCGCTGCATGGCGCGGGTGACCTGGGTCAGCATCACGTGCATGCGTTCCTGCGGGGTCTGCCCGGCCAGCGGCTTGCGTTTGCTGTCGAACTGCTCGAATTCCCGGGCCAGTGCCGAGACCAGCAGATGCACCTTCGAGGGGAAGTACCGATACAGCGTGCCGACCGCGACGTCGGCGCGTTCGGCGACCGCGCGCATCTGCACCGCGTCGTAACCGCCCTTGGAGGCGAGCGCGAGGGTGGCGTCGAGGATCCGCTTGCGCCGTTCGCGCTGGGCCGCCGAGCTCAGCTCGTCCTCGCTGAGGGTGCTGACCGTCGCGCGATTGCGGGCTCCGTTCTGCGCACCCGAGTCGGCTGCCTGCTCTCGGGAGGGACTGGCCATTCGTGAAAGTCCTTTCCTGCACGCACGTCGGTTCCGGTGGCCGACGAGCGTAGTTCAGCGGCGGCGACGGACGCCCCTTGACTTACGCCCGACCGTCACATTAGAACATGTTCTAGGTGTGGGAGTCACGCCGGAAAGGCGGTATGGAGTGTGACCATCGCCACCACTGACGAGCATAAAGCCGTCCAGGAGTCGATGCGCGGATGGGCCGCAGCGGTGCACCCGATTGCAACAATGCGCAGTGGCGCGCCGGGGTACTGGCGTGAATTCTGGCCGGGCCTGGTGGGCCTCGGCATCTTCCGCGTCGCGGTCCCCGAGGAGGCCGGCGGCGCGGGCGGCTGCGTGAGCGATCTGGCCGTGCTGATCGAGCAGGCGGCGCATGATCTCGTGGGCGGACCGGTGACGGCTACCGCGCTGGCCGGCCTCGTTGCCGGCGACACCCTCGACGAGGATACGCCCTGCGGTATCGCCCTGGGCGAGCCTGTTGTGCTGTCGCACAACGCAACCGACGCGCTGGAAGTGACCGGCACCTGGGAGACCGTGCTCGGCGCCGACGAGCAGACCGCGCTGTTGCTGCCGGTACGCTCCGGCGACCGCGAGCTGTGGTGCCTGCTGCCGGCGGGCACGCCGGGCGTGACGGTCGAGGCGCTCGAGCCCCTGGACCCCAGCACTCCGCTGGCCCGTGTGGTCTGCGCAGGCGTCGCGGTGCCGGCCGGGCACATCTTCGAACCGCCCTACGCGGTGGGCGATCTCGTGGCCGCGCTGATCGCGGCCGAGGCCGCGGGAATCGCGGGCTGGTGCCTGGAGACGGCGGTCGACTACGCCAAGGTCCGGGAGCAGTTCGGCCGCAAGATCGGCGAATTCCAGGCGATCAAGCACATCTGCGCCTGGATGCTGTGCCGCACCGAACAGACCCGCGCCGTGGCGGCGGACGCGGCGGCAGCGGCCGATCCGGCGACCGCCGCGGGAGCTACCGATGCGGGGGGTGGCGAACTGCGACTGGCCGCCGCCGTCGCGATGGCGATCGCGCTGGACGCCGCCGTGGAGAACGCCAAGGACTGCATCCAGGTGCTGGGCGGTATCGGCTTCACCTGGGAGCACGACGCGCACCTGTACCTGCGGCGCGCGACCGCGCTGCGGGCGTTGCTGGGCGGTTCGGCACACTGGCGGGCCGAGGTGGCGAAGCTGACGCATGCCGGAGTGCGGCGCAACGTCTCTGTCGACCTCGGTGACGCCGAAGGCGGATCGGCATGGGAGGCAGCGGGTCTGGACACGGCCGAGGGGACCGTGCTGGCCGCCGACCTGGCCCGTATCGCCGCGCTGCCCGCCGGAGAGCAGCGCAGCGCACTGGCCGAGGCGGGACTCTTGGCCTGCCACTGGCCGGCTCCCTACGGTCGCGACGCCGACCCGATTCAGCGCAGTCTCATCGAGGATCAGATCCGTAAGGCCGGAATCGAGCTGCCGGATCTGGCGATCGCCAACTGGGCGATTCCGACCCTGCTGCAGTGGGGTACGCCCGAGCAGATCGAGCGCTACGCGCTGCCCACGCTGACCGGTGAGGTCATCTGGTGCCAGCTGTTCTCGGAGCCGGGCGCCGGCTCCGATCTCGCGGCGCTGCGCACCGTCGCCGAGCGGGTCGAGGGCGGCTGGAAGCTGCGCGGCCAGAAGGTGTGGACCTCGCTCGCCGACCGTGCCACGTGGGGAATCTGTCTGGCGCGCACCGATTCCGCCGCGCCGAAGCACAAGGGCATCAGCTACTTCCTGGTCGACATGAAGAGTGCGGGGCTCGAGATCCGGCCGCTGGTGGAGATCACCGGGGAGGCGCGCTTCAACGAGGTCTTCCTCGACGACGTGTTCGTCCCCGACGACTGCCTGGTGGGAGAGCTCGGCAACGGCTGGCGGATCGCCCGGTCCACGCTCTCGGCGGAGCGAGTGGCCATGGGCGGCAAGGGAATCGGCGACGAGCTCGAGGCCCTGATCGCCGCAGCTCCCACCGCGGGCCCGGGTGCCGAGGTGGTCGCCGATCGCCTGGGCGCGCTGGTCGCCGATTCGGTGGCCGGCACGTTGCTGGAGGCGCGTGCGGCCGCGAAATTGCTGTCCGGCGGTGACCCCGCGGCGGAGAGCAGCGTCCGCAAACTGGTCGGCGTCCGGCACCGGCAGGCAGTGGCCGAATTCGCGGTCGAACTGTCCGGCACGGCCGGTGCGCTGGATACCGACGTGGTGAAGGAATTCCTGCTCACTCGTTGTCTGTCGATCGCCGGCGGCACCGAACAGATCCTGCTGACCGTCGCCGGTGAGCGGATTCTCGGGCTGCCGCGCGAATCGAAGGGCTGATACCGCAGGGCAGTGGCCACCAGAGCAGCCCACATCCGACAGGGAGCAAAAGAATTGGACTTCACCAGAGACGAGAGTCAGGACGCGGTCGCCGAAGTCGTCGTGAGCCTGCTCGAACACGACAGCGCGCGTGATCTCGCGTTGTGGCCCGCGCTGGTCGACAGCGGGCTGCTGGCGCTGCCGCTGCCGGAACAGCACGGCGGCGACGGGATGGGACTGCTCGAGGTCTCGACCCTGCTGACCGAACTCGCGACCGACGCGGTGGCGGTGCCGGCGCTGTCGACCCTCGGGTTCGGCGTACTGCCGCTGGTCGGCCATGTCGGAGACGACTTGGCGGCCAAGGTCTTTCCCGCCGTCGCCAAGGGCGCGATCCTGACCGCGGCACTGCACGAACCGGGCGCCCCGTTCGTCGCCGAACCGCAGACGAAGGCGGTGGCCGACGGCGATTCGGTGCGGATCACCGGCCGCAAGATCGCGGTGCCGTACGCGGAACAGGCACAGTGGATTCTGGTGCCGACCGATCGCGGTATCGCGGTCGTCGACGGTGACGCGAACGGCATCACCCGTACCGAGAGCCCGAGTTCCACGGGCGCGCCGGAATTCTCGGTGGCCTTCGACGACACGGTGATTCCGGCGGCGCAACTGCTTGATATCCCACTGGAGGACCTGCACCGCATCGCCCTGGCCACCCTCGGGGCGGTCGCCGACGGTTTGCTCAAAGGCGTGCTGGCGCTGACCTCGGAACACCTGCGGACCCGGCAGCAGTTCGGCCGCCCGCTGGCCGAATTCCAGGCTGTTGCACAGGAAATCGCCGACGTCTACGTGGTCTCGCGCGCCTTGCAGGTGGCCGCGACATCCGCGAACTGGTCGCTGGCGCAAACCTTCGGCGGCGAGAACTACAGTGGTGACAAGCACCTGGAACGTGTCGATGACGACCTCGATGTGCTGGCGTTCTGCGTGGCCTCCGAGCTGCCGGCGGCCATGCAGCGGTGCCATCACCTGCACGGCGGCATCGGCGTCGATGTGACTCACCCGCTGCACCGCTACTACTCACAAGCCAAGGACATCGCCCGCTGGCTCGGCGGTGCGTCGTTCCGGCTGGACCGGTTGGGAGCCAGATGTACATCGATCTGACCGCTGAACAGCACAAGCTGCGCGACGAATTACGCGCCTACTTCGCCGATCTCGTCACTCCCGAGGAGGAGGCCGAGATGGCGGTGAACCGCCACGGCGACGCCTACCGCGCGGTGGTCAAGCGAATGGGCCGCGACGGGTGGCTGGGCGTGGGCTGGCCGAAGGAGTACGGCGGCCAGGGCTTCGGCCCGCTGGAACAGCAGATCTTCTACAACGAGGCGGTCCGCGCCGATGTGCCGGTGCCGCTGGTGACGCTGCTGACCGTCGGCCCGGCGCTGCAGTCGTTCGGTACCGACGAGCAGAAGCGCAAGTTCCTGCCCGGAATCCTCACCGGCGACATCCATTTCGCCATCGGATATTCCGAGCCGGACGCCGGCACCGACCTGGCCGCGCTGCGGACCTCGGCGGTGCGCGACGCCAACGGCGACTGGATCGTCAACGGGCAGAAGGTGTTCACCACCGGAGCGCACGAGGCGGATTTCATCTGGCTCGCGGTGCGCACGGGTTCGGTCGAGTCCCGGCACAAGGGCATCTCGATCCTGATCATGGACACCACCGATCCCGGCTACTCGTGGACGCCGATCATCACCGCCGACGGCGCGCATCACACCAACGCCACCTACTTCGACAACGTCCGCGTGCCGGCGGAAATGCTGGTCGGGGAGGAGAACGGCGGCTGGAAGCTCATCACCACCCAGCTCAATCACGAGCGGGTGAGCCTGGGACCGTCCGGCAAGATCGAGCAGCTCTACGAGCGCGTGCGTGACTGGTCGCGGCGCCAGGGTGTCCTGGAGGAGCCCGAGGTGCGGCGCGCGCTGGGCCGCCTGCACGCCATGGTGCGGGTCAACGAACTGCTGAACTGGCAGGTCGCCTCGAATATGGAGCGCCCCGATTCCGATCAGCGGGATGTGATCGCCGACGCCTCGGCGACCAAGGTGTACTCCACGGAGGCGCTGCAGGAGGCGGGCCGGCTGGCGGAGGAGATCGTGGGGCGCTTCGGCGATCCGGCCGATCCGGCCACCGCGGAACTGCTGACCTGGCTGGACAAACGCACCAAGCAGAACCTGGTCGTGACCTTCGGTGGCGGCGTCAACGAGGTCATGCGCGAATTGATCGCGCAGATGGGCCTGCGCCTGCCCCGCGTACCGAGATAGGAGTTTTCGCGTGTCGGAAACCATGACAGCGGAAGAGATCCGCGCCGCCGGCGAGAAGATCCAGCAGCTGGGCGAGTCCGCTCCGCGCCTCGGCCGCGACCCGGTGAACCAGCCGATGATCAACAACTGGGTCGAGGCGCTGGGCGACGCCAACCCGATCTACGTCGACGACGAGGCCGCCCGCGCCGCCGGACATCCCGGCATCGTCGCACCGCCGGCCATGGCCCAGGTGTGGACCATGCCCGGTCTGCACGGCTCACGGCCCGCCGACGACCCGATGAACGCGGTCAACGATCTGCTCGACGCCGCCGGTTACACGTCGGTGGTGGCGACCAACTGTGAGCAGACCTACCACCGCTACCTGCGCCCCGGCGAGCGTCCGGTGGCGCGGACCAGACTGCGAGAACTGGTGGGGCCCAAGCGGACCGGCCTCGGCGAGGGCTGGTTCGCGACCTATCTGCTGACCTGGTACGTCGACGACGAACCCGTCACCGAGATGTTGTTCCGGATGTTGAAGTTCGCACCCGGCACGGCCGAGTCCGCCGCCACCGAACCCGGCGAGGTGTCGGCGGAGGATCTGGCGAAGCGGGTCCGGCCCACCGTGTCCAAGGACACCGAATTCTTCTGGGCCGGAACCGAACTCGGTGAGCTGCGGATCCAGCAGCGCCCGGACGGATCGTTGCAGCATCCGCCGGTTCCGGCGCTGTGGAAGGACCACAACGAACAGTCCGACTACGTGGTGGCCTCCGGTCGCGGCACCGTCTTCAGTTTCGTGGTGCACCACGCGCCGAAGGTGCCCGGCCGTCAGGTGCCGTACGTCGTCGCTCTGGTCGAAGTCGAGGAGGGCGTGCGCATGCTCGGTGAGCTGCGCGGCATCGACCCCGCCGAGGTCGAGGTGGGCCTGCCCGTCGAAGTGGGCTTCCAGCAGCTCGACGACGACAACACCGTGCCCTACTGGAAGGCCGTGCGATGACATCCACGATTCAGCCGACCGCCGTGCAGGTCGGAACCACTCTGCCCGAGTTGGTGATTCACGCCGACCCGACGTTCGTGGTCTCCACCGCCCTGGCCACCCGCGACTTCCAGGACGTGCACCACGACCGCGACAAGGCCGTGGAGCGCGGGTCCAAGGACATCTTCGTCAACATCCTCACCGACACCGGTCTGGTGCAGCGTTTCGTCACCGATTGGGCGGGGCCGGGGGCGGTGGTGAAATCCATCGCCCTGCGCCTGGGTGTGCCGCTGTACGCGGGCGACACCCTGACGCTCAATGGAACCGTGGCGGCCGTGGACGGCGCGGACATCACCATCGACGTGGTCGGCAAGGACAGCCTCGGCGACCACATCACGGCGAAAGCCGTTATCTCCCTGCAGGAGGCACGCCAGTGACGGGTCTGAGCCGCCGCGCCGCCATCGTCGGCATCGGCGCCACCGATTTCTCCAAGGACTCCGGCCGCAGCGAGCTGCGCCTGGCGGCCGAGGCCGTCACCGCCGCGCTCGCCGACGCCGGCCTGACGCCCGCCGATGTGGACGGCCTGACGACCTTCACCATGGATACCAACACCCAGGCCGCGGTCGCGCGGGCCACCGGTATCCCGAGCCTGAAGTTCTTCAGCAACATCCCGTTCGGCGGCGGCGCGGCGGCGGCGACCGTGCAGCAGGCCGCCATGGCGGTCGCCACCGGAGTCGCGGATGTCGTGGTGGCCTACCGCGCGTTCAACGAGCGGTCCGGAAATCGCTTCGGGCAGTTCGCCACTCATCTGGCGACCGGCAATCCCAGCTCGTCGGGTGTGGACAACGCATTCTCCTACACCCACGGCCTGGGCACTCCGGCCGCGCAGGTCGCCATGGTGGCCCGGCGCTATATGCACGTATACGGCGCGAGCAGTGCGGATTTCGGCCGGGTGGCGGTCGCCGACCGCAAGCACGCGGCGGTGAATCCGGCGGCCCATTTCTACGGCAAGCCGATCACGCTCGACGACCACCAGGCCTCGCGCTGGATCGCCGAACCGTTGCATCTGCTGGATTGCTGCCAGGAGACCGACGGCGGGGTCGCCATCGTGGTCACCAGTGCCGAGCGCGCCCGGGACCTGCCGAACAAGCCCGCGCTGATCGCCGGTGCGGCCCAGGGGTCGGGTGCGGACCAGTACGTGATGACCAGCTACTACCGCGACGCCCTGACCGGCCTGCCGGAAATGGGCCTCGTAGGCGACCAGCTGTGGGCGCAGAGCGAACTGCGGCCGGAGGATATGCAGGCGGCCATTCTCTACGACCACTTCACTCCGTTCGTCCTGATGCAGCTCGAGGAGCTGGGCTTCTGCGGTCGCGGCGAGGCCAAGGATTTCGTGGCCGACGGGGCGATCGAAATCGGCGGCCGGCTGCCGCTCAACACCCACGGCGGCCAGCTGGGCGAGGCCTACATCCACGGGATGAACGGCATCGCCGAGGGAGTGCGCCAGATCCGCGGCAGCTCGGTGAACCAGGTCGAGGGCCTGGAGAACATCGTCGTCACCGCCGGCACCGGTGTGCCGACCTCCGGACTGGTACTGACCGCGGCCTGATCCGGGCGCCCGTGGGGCATGAACTTCCCGTGCAAACCTCGGCGAAAAGGTGGGAAATCCGCCGAAAGCGCCGAGGTTTGCACGAAAAGTTCAACCCCGATGCGGATCGACCGATGGCTCATCGCGGTTATCCGGACCCCACGCGCAAGTGGGCCCGCAGTGGGCGGGCCAGCTGTTCGACACTTCGCGCTGTCCCGGCCGCCAAACCTGTTCGCGCACCGGCGAATCGGTCGAAGACCAAGCCCTCGATGACGGCGATGTAATCGGACGCGGCCGTGTCGGGATCGGTGGCGCCCAGCGCGCGGAACAGCTCACGGGCGTGCCGATGGGAGAACAAGCTCGCGACCAGGCGGGGATGCAGGTCGGGGTCGCCGAGCAGGTCGGTGATCAGCATGTGGCGGGCGATCAGATGGTTACGGCGTTGCGCCAGTAGGTTGTCCAGCCACGCGGCGACCGCGGCGGCGATGTCGTCCGGGTCCGAGGCCGGTAGGTCGGCGGCGCGGAAATCGGTGCGCGATCGTTCGGTGATCGCGTCGACGATCGCCTCGATCAGTGCTCGCTTGGTGCGGAAGTAGTACGAGGTAGACCCGGGTGGCAAGCCGGCCTCGGTATCGAGCGCCCGATGAGTCAGCGCCCGCAGCCCCTGGCGGGCGATCAGGTCGATCGCCGTGCCGACGATGAGTCCGCGCCGGTCCGCCGCACCCACCTCACCCGCTGGACGTGTGGACATCGTCACCTTCTCTCGTTTCGCACCGGATCATCCTCTACAAGTGTAGAGGTGCTCTACGGGTGTAGAGCCCTCAGGAGGGTGGAGACCGTGGACGGATTGGTTCTCGATGACGATCAGCGCACAGCCGCGGCGGCACTGGCCACGGTGGCCCGGCGATGGGGCCGGCGCCGGTGGTCGTTCCCGCGGCCTGTCCCGCACGGGGTCTATCTGCACGGTCGTCCCGGCCGCGGCAAGACGATGCTCATGGACGAGTTCTTCGATCGGGTGGATTCGACACGTAAGTGCCGCTTCCACTTTCACCAGTTCTTCGCGCGGCTTCATATGGCGATCGCCGAATCCGGCGCGCTGCCGGCCGCGCTGGACGCAGTACTCGGCGACACCGAACTGATCTGTTTCGACGAATTCCACGTGCACGACGTCGGCGACGCCATGCTGATCACCCGGCTGCTCGAGGCCCTGTTCGCGCGCCGCATCGTGCTGGTGGCGACCTCGAACTATCCGCCCGAGGAGCTGCTGCCCAATCCGCTGACGCACGCGAAATTCGAACCTGCCATCGCCCTGCTGCGTGCGCATCTGGCCGTGCTCGCGGTCGACGGGCCGCAGGACTACCGTGCCCGCGGGGACCATCCCCGGACCGGATTCGCGAGCGGGCGCTATGTGCGCGGGCGCCGGCCCGGCGCCGACCGGCCGGCCGAGGTGCCGATCGCGCACCTCCGGCTCCGAGCACGAACTGCGGAGGCGGACCTGCTGGTGGTCGACTTCGACCAGATCTGCGCGAAGCCCTTGTCGGCCATCGACTTCCTGACCCTCACCCACACCTACCGGCGCTGGGTCCTGTGCGCGGTGCCGCCGCTGCGGCGGGTTCCGGTCGACGCGGTGACGCGGTTCGTCAACCTCGTCGACGTGCTCTACGACGCCGATCTGGCACTCACCCTCTACGCCGAGGTTCCGCTGCCGGAGTTGATCCGCGACGTCGCCGCCGCCCCGGATCTGGACCGCACCGCGAGCCGGCTGGGCCGGTTGCCCGGCGCTCGCCCGGCGAGCGTCGTCGAGTCGGCCGAGTCGCGGAGCGCGGTGACCGAGCACCCGTCGGCGTCCACCGAAGTGAAGTGCGTTCGTTTGGACGGACGTGCCGTCGAGGAGCCCGAATGCTGTGCGTGGTCACAGTTTCTTCGGCTGTCAACTGGCGGCTAGGGGCATAGACCGGATCGGTCACCGTCCGGTGTCACGATTTCCCTCCTCACGGACCGTTCGGCATGTAACGATGTGCCTGTTTGTGCAGTTCGGATGTTTTCTGGGAGAGGCCCGTGGCCGGGGTGAGAACGGCGATACCACGCGCGATCGGGCTGATCGCACTGATGGCGTGCGTCGTCTTGGCGCTGCGCGGATACCTGCCGGGTACCGGCGGTCCGCATGCACCGTCCCCGCCCTCGGCGGTGACGGTGGCACTCATGCCGGTGCTGTCGCTGGTGTCGGTGGTGATCCTGTTGGCCGGGGTGCTGACCAGCCAGCACCACCTGCCGCTGGCGATGGCCGAGGTCGACCGTGACCGTAAGCGGCAGCCGTTCCGGTTGAGCCGGTTCGGGATCGTGGTCCTCATCGGCACCGCGGTCGCGGCCGTGCTGACCGCGATCGTCTGGGCGGTGTATCTGCTCGCCGGTGGGCGCGAGGAAGCCGCCGCGCCGCGATCGAATCCGCCCGCCACCGCACAGCAGCCCGAAACCACCGCGCCGCCGACCACCCAGCCGTTCTCCGGCAGCCCGGAGCTGAGCGGCCACGCCCTGCTGTTCGTCGGCGCATGCGCCGCGGTGCTGGTGGCGGTCGCGATCCTCGGTCTCGGCGTGGTGGCCTTCGGCGCCCGGGATCGCCGGGGCGCGCCGGCGCTGCTGCCCCCACCCGTGGCCGCCGATGCGCCGGTCTCGCTGGCGCAGGTCGCCGAGATGGGCCTGGCCGCGATGATGGCCTCGGGCAAGGACGCGCGCGCCGCGATCATCGCCTGTTACGTCGCGATGGAAAGCGGTCTGGCGCAGGCTCGCGAGGTGGCGCCACTGATCTCCGATACCCCCTCGGAGGTGCTGGCTCGGGCCTTCGATCGCGGTGTCCTGCACGACGCCTCGGCCCGCGAACTCGTGACGCTGTTCGAGGAGGCCCGGTTCAGCCCGCATTCGATCCTGGAATGGCAGCGCATGCGCGCTGAACAACTGCTGCGCATCGTGCTGGCGGATCTGCAGGGGGCGCGGCTGTGACCCGGATGACGATCGTGGTCGGCGCGGTGCTGATGATCGCGCTGATCGAGCTGGTCGGCCTGAGCAACCAGCGCGAGATGTTGCCGATTCTGGTCGGGGTGCCGGTACTCGGGGCTCTGGCACTACTGCTGTGGTCGCTGGTCGCGCGTTCTCGGGCCCAGGCCGGCGCCGACCTCGACGACCACGACTTCGAGAACGGCCCGGCCGAAATGCTGAGCCGCTGGCACGCGCGGGCACAGATGCTCGCGACCCGTGCCGACGGCACCCGGGCCGATTGGGATCGCTATCTGCGCCCGCTGCTGGCCAAGGAGTTCGAACTGTCCAGCGGGCATCGGATCGCGAAGAACCGCAAGGCCACCGAGGCCGCCGGACGGCTGCAGTTCGGTCCGGAGCTGTGGCGCTGGGTGGATCCGGCCAATTCGTCGCCGCGCGATCAGACCTCGCGCGCGCCGGGCCGGGCCGCACTGGACGAGATTCTACGTCGCTTGCAGAGCATGTGAGCCGCTTGCAGAACATGTGAAATGGGTTGGAACTAGTGCGAGATCGGATATGACGACACCTTTGGATGTGACCATCAAACGCACCGATGCGGTGCTGCGGGAGATCGCCCGCGTCGTGGTCGGCAAGCGCGATGAGCTGCAGCTGATCATGGTCGCGGTGCTGTCGGGCGGCCACGTCCTGATCGAGGACCTACCGGGCTTGGGTAAGACGCTCATCGCCCGATCGTTCGCCACCGCATTGGGGTTGGACTTCACGCGCGTGCAGTTCACCCCGGATCTACTGCCCGCGGACCTGATCGGTTCGACCATCTACGACATGGCCTCGGGGCGGTTCAATTTCCGCCGCGGGCCCGTGTTCACCAACATGCTGCTCGCCGACGAGATCAACCGCACACCGCCCAAGACGCAGGCCGCACTGCTGGAGGCGATGGCCGAGGGGCAGGTGAGTATCGACGGCGAAACCTTCCCGCTGCCACAGCCGTTCATCGTGCTGGCCACCGACAACCCGATCGAGTACGAGGGCACCTATCCGCTGCCCGAGGCCCAGTTGGACCGATTCGCCATGCAGTTACGGCTGGGATATCTGTCGGAGAAGGACGAGACCCAGATGATCCGCCGCCGGCTCGAACGCGGCGCGGTCACCCCGCAGGTGGGTCAGGTGGTGGACGCGCAAGGTCTGGTGGAGATGCGCCAGGCGGTCGAATTCGTCACCGTCCACCCGGATGTGGTGACGTATGTGGTCGCCCTGGCCGCCGCCACCCGCGGTCATCCGCAGGTCGAGGTCGGTGCGAGCCCCCGCGCCGAACTGGATCTGGTGCAGATGGCGCGCGCCCGGGCGCTGCTGCTGGGACGCGACTACGTGATCCCGGAGGATGTGAAGGCGCTGGCGGTTCCGGCCATGGCGCACCGGATCACGCTGCGCCCGGAGATGTGGGTGCGCCGGATCCGCGGCGAGGACGTCATCTCCGAATTGCTCCGCCGTCTGCCCGTACCGCGCGCGACGGTGACATGAGACATCGCGATACCACCTCGGCGAGCGAGGTCGATCTGCGCTGGCGGCCCGCGCCGCTGGTGTACATGCTGGCGGTCGCCGCCGCGGTCGCGCTGGTGCCGGCGATCATGCTGGAGCGCTGGCAGCTGGCGGTCTTCGCGGCGCCGATGCTGGGTGTGCTGGCGACCGCGCCGATTCAGTTGTCGCGCACCAGGATTCAGGTCGACGGCGGGGGAGTGCTGCGTTGCTTCGAATCCGAGGAGGTCGAACTCGCGGTCGCCGCCTTCGTCGAACAGGGACATGCGCTGCTGCGCTGTCGCCCCGAGGAGGCGAACGGACTCGAGGTGCGCGTGGAGGAGTCGTCCGATTCCGGACCGGCTCCGGCGGGCCTGCGGTTGGCACTGTCCACGCAGCGCTGGGGCCGCTATCCGGTGACCGTGCGGCTGACGGCATTGAGTCCGGCCGGTCTGGCCCAGGCCGCGGCGAGTGTCGCGGCCGGCGAGGTCTACGTATATCCGATCGCGGACCCACAGCGAATGCGCCTGCCGCGCACCGAACTTCCGGAACGGATCGGTACCCATCTGACCCGCCGGCACGGTCCGGGCGTGGAATACGCCGATATTCGCGCCTACGCTCCCGGTGACGAATTGCGCATCGTCAACTGGCCGGTGAGTGCGCGTCGCGGCCGGTTGTACGTCACCCAACGGCTCACCAATCGCGCCGCGGATGTCGTTGTGCTGGTGGATACGTCGTTGCAGGCGCCGGGTCCGGCCTCGGATTCGATGGAGCTGACGGTGCGCGGCGCCGCACAGGTCGCGCAGACCGCGCTGCAGGCGGGCGACCGTACCGCCGTGGTGTGCCTGGGCCGCGCGCCGCGCTGGCTGCGGCCCGATATCGGACGCCGCCAGTTCTATCGCATCATCGACACGGTGCTCGGCGTGGGCGACGAGCACATTCCCAATGTCGGCACCCTGGCCCCGCATACGGCGGTACCGATCGGCGCGGTCGTGGTCGCGTTCTCGACCCTGCTCGACACCGAATTCGCGCTGGCCCTGATCGACCTGCGCAAACGCGGACATGCCGTGGTGGTGGTCGACGTGTTGCGCGGCACGCCGTTCAAGGACGGGCTGGATCCGACGCTGGCCCGGATGTGGCAGCTGGAACGCACCGCGATGTACCGCGACATGGGCACGGTCGGTGTGGATATCGTGCCCTGGCCCGAGGGGGCACGCCTCGACCAGGCGATGCGCCTGCTGCCCGAACATCGGCGAATGGTGCGGGTGAAGCGATGACGAGATTTCTGGCCGTGCTGTCGGGGCTGCTGCTGACCACCGCGGTGGGCATCGTGCTGCCGTGGGCCGCGATTCCGGTGTTCGTGACGGTGGTCGCGGGCTGGTGGTTCCGGTCGGTCGCGGTGGTGGCGGTGCTGATCGCGCTCGGTGCGCTGGCGTGGGCCGATACCGGGGCACTGGCCGCCGCCGGGACGGGTCTGGTCGCCACCACCTATCTGCTCAACACCGCCACGCTGCACGCCCCGGCGGGTGTGGTTCCCACCACACTGCCCTCGGTGATCGGCGCGCTCGGATTCGCCGCCGCGGCGGTGCTCGCAACGCTGATTCCGGGACGGCTGGCCTGGCTGCCGCTGGCCGCGCCCGTGCTGGTCATCGTTTTGTACGCCGCGATCGTGCAGGGCTTGACAGTGCGCGGGGACGCTCCGGATTCGGCGGAACCGACGTAGTCGAACGAGCGTGATATACCCCACAACCAGGGTGTTTGCCCTACTACGCGATGTCGTGGTTTCCTACTACACCTTGTAGTCTGATGGCATGTGGATTATCCCGATCATCGCTGTCATCTGTTCCGTCGCGATCGCCGGCCTGTTCGCCACCGGCTTCCCGGACTGACGCCGACAGGCACCACCCGGAACATCAGCGAACCGGGATGAGACGAAACCGCCCGACCGGCACTGCCGGTCGGGCGGTTTCTCGTTCGGCGGCCGGGCACCCGGGATCAGGCCGAGAAACTCAACCGCACATCACTCAGCACCGGGGCGTCCTCGCGTTCGACCACGGTGGCGCCGATGACGAGTTCGTCACCCTCGCGCCAGATCCGCGACCGGATCGTCTCGCCCGGATAGAGCACTCCCGCGAACCGCGCCCGGAAGCCGGTCACCCGGCTCGCGTCCGAGTCCAGCACGGTGTCGGTCGCGGTCTTGCACACCAGACCGTAGGTGCACAGGCCGTGCAGGATCGGATTGGGAAAGCCTGCGGCGCGGGCGAATTCGGGATCCGAATGCAGCGGGTTGCGGTCACCGCACATGCGGTACAGCAGCGCCTGCTGCGGCAGTGTCGGGGTGAGGACCTCGAAATCCGGGGTCCGATCGGGCAGTTCGGCCTTGGTGCTCGGGCCGCGCTCACCACCGAAACCGCCCTCGCCCTTGGCGAAGATCGAGGAACGCGCCGTCCACAGCGGCTGCCCGTCGGATCCGGTGATCACCGTCTCGTGTGCGATCACCGCCGCCGATCCCTTGTCCCACACCTCGGTGATCCGCCCGGTGCTGCTCGCCTTGCCCTCGGCCGGAATCGGCCGGTGCACAACGATTTCCTGGCTGCCGTGCACGACCTTGGCCAGATCGATCTCCACGCCGGGATAGCTCACCTTCGGCGGTTCGGTGACCCGCATCGTCGGTGCGACGGTCGCGAAGGTCGGCAGCACCTGCGGCTCCCGATCGTCGAGATATCGCAGTTCACCCGGATCGGTCCAGCGGGTACCGGCGCTCAGGCCCAGGTGGTACAGCTGCACATCCGACGGCGTCCAGGAGAACTCCTGGGCCGGAAGTTCCGCTCCCAGAGCGGTTTTCAAGTCAATCGGCATGATCTTTCCTTACTCCGCCACGTCGCGATCGCACCCGCGGCGACCGAGGGCGTCCCCGGTGCGCCCGGCTCCATTCGTCTCGGCCGGGCCGGGCGCACGGTAGGGGATGTCCCACTGAACGGTTCTACTTGCTCGCCGCGCCGGTGGGGGCCTTCTCCTCGCGCGCCTTCTCGACGATATCCATGACCGCCAGATAACCGAAGGTCAGCGCGGGTCCGATGGTCGCGCCGGGACCGGCGTAGGTGTGGCCCATGACCGGGGTCGAGGAGTTGCCGGCGGCGTAGAGGCCCTCGATCACGCTGCCGTCCGCCCGCAGCACGCGCGCCGCGGTGTCGGTGACCAGGCCGCCCTTGGTGCCCAGGTCGCCGGGCACGATCTTGGCGGCGTAGAACGGGCCCTGCACGAGGGCCGCCAGGCACGGGTTCGGCTTCACCGTCGGATCGCCGTAGTAGCGGTCGTAGTGGCTCTTGCCGCGCCCGAAGTCCTCGTCCACGCCCTTTTCCGCGAAGGCGTTGAAGCGGGCGACGGTGGCGGCGAGATTGTCCGCCGGCACGCCGAGACGCTGGGCCAGCTCCTCGAGGGTGTCGGCCTTGACGATGTTGTCGTTTTCCATCCAGCGGGACGGAAAGCGCTGGCCCGGCTGCAGCCCGGCGAAGATGTAGCGGTTGCGGTAGCGCTGGTCGAATACCAGCCAGGCCGGGATGTTCTCGCCCGGACCGTCACCCTGACCCCATTTGCCGCCGTACATGGTGTGCACGGCCTCGACGTAAGGAGCGGACTCATTACCGAATCGCTTACCGTCGGCGTTCACCATGATCGCGCCGGGCAGATTGCGCTCGGCCAGCGCGAACCACGGCTTGCCGCCCTTGAAGATGGTCGGCCCCCACCAGGCGTCCTCCATGAATCCGATGTCGCCGCCGACCTCCATACCGGCCCGGATGCCGTCACCGGTATTGGCCGCGGCGCCCGTGGTCCACTCGGTGGTGATGGGCTTGCGCTGGTACTGCTCGCGCATCTCGGCGTTGTGCTCGAAACCACCGGTGCCCAGCACCACGCCGTAGCGGGCCTTGAAGATCGTCGGCTCGCCGTCGACGGTCGCCTCGACACCCACGACCCGGTCGCCGTCGGTGATCAGCTTGGTCAGCGGGGTGTCGAGCAGCACCGGGACATTCGCGTCCATCAGGCCCTTGCGCATCGCGGCGATGATCGCCTGGCCCATGCCGACGATGTGCTTGCCGGTGAATTTCGCCAGGTAGGTGCGGGCGCCGACGCGCATGGCCCGCATCATGCCCTTCGGGTGGCGGCGGATCAGGTTCAGTCGGACGAAGTCGGTCTGCATGACCACGACGTTCAGCGGGGCCTTCGCATACGGCGGTTCCAGCTTGGCCGCCTCGGCGCCGAGCACCTTCAGGTCGAACGGCTTCGGCTCGCAGGAGCGGCCGGAGCCCAGGCCACCCGGGGCCTCGGGGTGGTAGTCGGAGTAGCCGGGGACCCAGGTCATCCGGAGCGGGCTGTGATCGAGAACGAAGTCGAAGGCCTCCGCGCCGCGATCGATGTAGGTGTCGATCTTCTCCTTCGGCACCACGTCACCGATGATGCTGTGCAGGTAGCGGCGGGCCTCCTCCCGGTCATCGGGCCGGCCGGACGCCTGGAGCGCCTTGTTGCCGGGGATCCACACACCGCCACCGCTACGCGCGGTCGAACCGCCGTAGTGTGCGGCCTTCTCGATGAGCACCGCACGCAGGCCGTGGTGCGCGGCGGCGAGGGCGGCGGTCATCCCGGCGGCGCCGCTGCCGACCACCACCACGTCGTATTCCCGATCAGTCATGTAGAACACGTTATAGAATCAGATCAGGTTCGGTCTATATTGGTCTGGCAGATGGGACTGCTGACACGAGAAAATGCAGGAAAACTCGTTTCAGTTTGTATCCCGCTCACCGGCTGGTCACCAGACCGAGCGCCCCAATGGAAGGAACAAGCGTGCTGTCCGACGCGGTACGGAATGAACTGGCCGCGGAGCTCGCGGTCGCCGAACGAGACCGGGTGCCGATCGATCCGCTGGTCACGCGGTATGCGGCGATCGATGTGGTCGACGCCTACGAGATTCAGCTCATCAACATCCGGCAGCGGCTGGCCGACGGCGCGAAGGTGGTCGGCCACAAGGTCGGGCTCTCCTCGAAGGCCATGCAGGAGATGATGGGCGTCGACGAACCCGACTACGGCCATCTGCTCGCCGATATGCAGGTGTTCGAGGATGTTCCGGTCGACACGTCGAAGTACCTGTTCCCGCGCGTCGAGGTCGAGGTCGGCTTCGTGCTGGGCGCGGATCTGCCCGGCGAGGAGTGCACCGAGGCCGACGTGCTGGCCGCGACGGTGGCCTACGCCCCCGCGATCGAGCTGATCGACACCCGCATCAAGAACTGGAATATCGCGTTGTGCGACACCATCGCCGACAACGCCTCCTCGGCCGGCTGGGTGCTCGGTCCGGAGCGGGTGGCCCCGGATACCTTGGACATCAAGGCGATCGACGCGACGCTGACCCGCAACGGCGAGGTCGTCGCGCAGGGCCGCAGCGACGCGGTGCTCGACGATCCGACCATCGCGGTGGCGTGGCTGGCCCGCAAGGTCGCCTCGTTCGGGGTGCGGTTGAAGGCCGGTGACATCGTGCTGCCGGGTTCCTGCACCCGCGCCATCGACGCCCGCCCGGGTGACGACTTCCATGCCGAGTTCGCTGGACTCGGTTCCGTCCGTTTGACATTCAGCTGAGGGAGATCAAGTGACTGACAACGGGAAGGTGACAGCCGCGATCGTCGGCTCCGGCAACATCAGCACCGATCTGCTGTACAAGCTGCTGCGGTCGGAGCGGATCGAGCCGCGCTGGATGATCGGTATCGATCCGGACAGTGAGGGGCTGAAGCGCGCCCGCGGGCTGGGTCTGGAGACCTCGCACGAGGGCGCCGACTGGCTGCTCGCGCTGCCGGAGAAGCCGGACATGCTCTTCGAGGCCACCTCGGCCTACGTACATCGCGAATACGCGCCGAAATACGAGGCGGCCGGTATCCGCGCGGTGGATCTGACCCCCGCCGCGGTCGGCCCGGCGGTCGTGCCGCCGGTGAATCTGGGCGCGAATATCGACACCCCGAACGTCAACATGATCACCTGCGGTGGGCAGGCGACGATTCCGATCGTCGCGGCCGTCTCGCGCGTGGTCGAGGTGCCCTATGCCGAGATCGTCGCCTCGGTGTCCTCGGTCTCGGCGGGTCCGGGTACTCGCGCCAATATCGACGAGTTCACCAAGACCACCAGCAAGGGTGTGGAGACCATCGGTGGTGCGAAGCGCGGTAAGGCGATCATCATCCTCAACCCGGCCGAGCCGCCGATGATCATGCGCGACACCATCTTCGCCGCCATTCCCGAGGATGCCGACACCGATGCGATCAGCGAATCCATCCACAAGATGGTCGCCGACATCCAGGAGTACGTGCCCGGCTACCGCCTGCTCAACGAACCGCAGTTCGACGAGCCGAGCGTGATTTCCGGTGGGATGGCGAAGGTTTCGGTCTTCGTGGAGGTCGAGGGCGCGGGCGACTTCCTGCCGCCCTACGCCGGCAACCTCGACATCATGACCGCCGCCGCCACCCGGGTGGGCGAGGTCATGGCCGAACAGATCCTCACGGCTCGGGTCTAGGAGGGACCAGATCATGAACTACGTATTGCAGCCGTTCTCCCAGGAACTCGACGTCCGCGTCACCGACACCTCGCTGCGCGACGGTTCCCATCACAAGCGTCACCAGTTCACCGCCACCGAGGTGCGCGATATCGTCGCGGCCGTCGACGCCGCGGGCGTGCCGGTGATCGAGGTGACCCACGGTGACGGCCTGGGTGGTTCCTCGTTCAACTACGGGTTCTCCAAAACCCCTGAGCAGGAATTGATCACGATCGCGGCGCAGACCGCGAAGCAGGCCAAGATCGCGGTTCTCATGCTGCCCGGCGTGGGCGTCAAGGAGGACATCAAGATCTCCCAGGACAACGGCGCGTCCATCGTCCGCATCGCCACCCACTGCACCGAGGCCGACGTCTCGATCCAGCACTTCGGCTACGCCCGCGACCTCGGCATGGAAACCGTCGGCTTCCTGATGATGTCGCATTCGCAGCCGCCGGAGGTGCTCGCGAAGCAGGCGCGCATCATGGCCGACGCGGGATGTCAGTGCGTCTACGTCGTGGACTCCGCCGGTGCGCTGGTGCTGGACCAGGTGTCCGACCGCATCGCCGCGGTCGCCGCCGAACTCGGTGACGACGCCCAGGTCGGCTTCCACGGCCACGAGAACCTCGACCTCGCCGTCGCCAACTCGATCTACGCGGTGAAGGCCGGCGCCAAGCAGATCGACGGCAGCGCGCGGCGTTTCGGCGCCGGTGCGGGCAACACCCCGGTCGAGGCGTTCGTCGGCGTCGCCGACAAGATCGGCATCAAGACCGGTATCGACTTCTTCGCGATCGCCGACGCCGCCGAGGATGTCGTGCGCCCGGCGATGCCGCAGGAATGCCTGCTGGACCGCCAGGCCCTGATGATGGGCTACGCCGGGGTGTACTCGAGCTTCCTCAAGCACGCCGAGCGTCAAGCCGAGCGTTACGGCGTCTCGGCGGCCGAAATGCTGGTGCGCGCCGGTAAGCGCAAGCTGGTCGGCGGCCAGGAGGACCAGTTGATCGACATCGCGCTGGAATTGCAGCGGGAACAGACCGCCTCCGCCTGAGCATATCGAGATCGACGGGCCGCGAACGTGAGTCGTTCGCGGCCCGTTCTCGTGTTCCGCCGTTAACGCGCGTGCGGTCCGAACCGATCCGAATTATGGGTCTGGGACGCGCTGTACCATTGCGCGGCAAGCAATTCTGTTCTCGGGTAATCGTTCGGACAAATAGAGGAGTTGCTGTGAACATGCGGGCGTTGATCGGTGGATCCGTTGCCGCCGTCGCGATTTCGATGGCCGGTGGGGCGGTGGCCGGTGCGCAGCCGTTCGTCGCCGCGAACGGGCCCACCGTGCAGAATCCGGCGGATTACCTGGTGGGCGACACGGTGTATTTCAGTGCCGGATACGCCAATTGCTCGATGCACCCGAACGGTGATGTGGGCTGTGATATCAGCCCCGGAATCGCCTACCTGTTCGGAATTCCCATCAACAACGTCGCCATCGATCTGCCGTTCCTCCCGGCGCATCCGACCTTCGGTCTGACCGGCCCGCTCGGACGCGCCGGCAGCCGCTCCATCGACTCGGGGCCCGCGTCCGACGGCTACGACTACGGCGGCGTCATCAACTACGGCGGCGCCACCTGCAGTGCCGGTGGACGCGGTGCCGTGCAGTGCAGCTCGAAGGGACACACCTTCAACTTCGGCTGGTCGGGCACCAACCTCAGCTGACGGCAGCACGGAACCGGCTCAGCGGGCCGCGAACGCTCCGACGTTCGCGGCTCGCGGTCGTTCGTGCGGCCGGGCGGATCGACCGGGTCGTTTCGATCGGCAACCGGGAACAGACAGGTTGATACACTCGTGTATCCACGTGTCCATGGAGAGGAAGCGTTCGTGACGTCGGTCGGTGCGCGGAATTCGTCCGAGGCCGGGCGCGGCCGGACATCGCAACGCCGCCGCGACGCATCGGCCGAATCGGGAACGCCGGGAGGGGCCGCTTCCGGCGGTGATGTCGCCGGTCCGAGGGGCGTAGCGACGCGCGAACCGCGAATGACCAAGCGGCGGGCCGAAACTCGGCAGCGGTTACTCGACGCCGCCTTCGACGCTTTCGCCGAAGAGGGGTTCGGTCGCTGCACGGTCGAGCAGATCTGTGAGCGCGCCGGGTTCACCCGGGGTGCGTTCTACTCCAACTTCAGCTCGCTGGAAGAGCTGTTCCTCGCGATGTGGGAGCTGCGCTCGGCCGAGATGCTGCGCGAGCTGACGGGAGTGCTCGAGTCGGAGACCGGCGCCGACGTCCAGGACCTGCGCGCCGGTGTGGAGCAGGTGCTGCGGGCGGTTCCGCTGGACGACAAGTGGTTTCGCATCACCGCCGAATTCACCGCCCACGCCCTGCGCAATCCGCCGCTGCGGCGGGTGATGGTCGCGCGGGAGAACGCCATCGTGGCGGCCCTGCTGCCGGTCCTGGAGGCGCTGCTGAACCGCGCCGGACGCACCGTCACCGACCGCGAGGGCCTCGGCCGCGCGGTGGTCGCGGTGCACGACGGAACCTCGCAGCAGTGCCTGCTCGAACCGGACGACCCCGCCGTCCGAGAACAGCGCACCACTCTGTTCACTCACGTCGCGATGGCCTACAGCGTGGGGCGCGACGCGCGATGACCCACCGCCGGAACGTCTGCGCCGATCCGCGGCAGCGAGCCGGCGCCATGCCGCCGAGTTCGCGGCGTCGGCCGTAGCCGCGCACAATCCGGGGGACGACAACTGTGCAGGAGGCGACGATGTCCGAACGACCCGCGCTGGCCGAGGCGCTGGATCTGCAACCGCATCCCGAAGGCGGCTGGTTCCGCGAAACCTACCGCAGCCCGGTCGAATTCGAGCCGGACGGCTACGACGGGCCGCGTGCGTCCGCCACCGCCATCCACTTTCTGCTGTTGCCGCACGAACGTTCCGCGCCGCATACGGTGCGCTCGGACGAGATCTGGCTGTGGCAGCGCGGTGGTCCGCTGCTGCTGAACATCGGCGGCGACGAAGTGATTCTCGGCCCCGACGTCGAACGGGGACAACTCCTGCAGGCCGTGGTGCCCGCCGGTGTCAGCCAGGCCGCACGTCCGGCCGGCGACGAATATGTGCTGGTGAGCTGCGTGGTCGCGCCCGGATTCGATTTCGCGGACTTCCGGCTGGACTGATCGCCGGGTGAACAAATCGTGCAAACCTCGGTGATTCGGCGCGATTTCCGCCTTTCGCGCGGAGGTTTGCACGAAGAATAGTTCAGGCCCGCCCACCGAATCCCTGTCGAATACGGTGGGCGGGCCTGAGCAACACGCCTGCCTACTCGTCGATCGCCAGGATGCCCTCATCGATCGCATACTGGATCGACTTCTCCAGGTCCGGGCACGGATCCGGCCGCCCCGGCCCGGCCAGCTTCGCGAAGACCGGGCAGTGTTCGGCCGGGCTGACCGTCCACTGCACCGAGCGCTGGTGCGAGGAGGACTTGCGGACCAGGACTTCCACTCCGCATGCCCGGCAGGCCACCGGCGTCAGGCCGTCTTCGAGATAGCGCTGCTTGTCGACGACCGTCTGGGCACGCACCTGTTCCCGGCGTTCCGGGCGGTCCGCGAAATCGGGTGCTTTCGCCCAGGAGACCATCAGGCACCCGCCTCCTGCTTGACGGCAGGGTCCGTCTTGCCGGCCGCCTCTTCTTCTTCCTTCTTGCGCCGCAGATTCTCGGCGACCTCGGCCTCCCAGTGCTCGTTGGCCTTGGTGGTGTCGACCTCGAATTCGAAGCGCTGCACCATCTTCGGGTCGATATCGGCGACGTCGACGTAGAACTGGTCGTACCAGCGGCGCAGCTGGTAGACCGGGCCGTCCTCCTCGCAGAGCAGCGGGTTGTCGATCTTGGACTTGTGCTTCCAGATCTCCACGTCCTGCAGGAAGCCGTCGCCGAAGAAGTCGGTCATGGACTTGGCCAGCTTCTCCGCCGTCTCGTCGTCGATGCCCTTGGGCTTCTCGACCGACAGGCCGTACTGCAGCACGAACGAATCCTGCGTGACCGGGTAGTGGCAGTTGATCAGCTGGACCTTGATCTGGTAGCCGCCGTAGATATTGGTCAGCGGATTGATCATGTAGGACGGCCCGAAGTAGGACGCCTCCGACTTCAGCAGCGTCTCCCCGCCGTACTTGGCGGCCATGCCGATGTCCGGACGGCCCTTGGTCTCGAGGAACTGCGTGGCCACGTGGCCTTCGAAGACGTTCTTGAAGTACGTCGGGAAGGCGAAGTGGATGTAGAAGAAGTGGGCCATGTCCACCACGTTGTCCACGATCTCGCGGCAGTTGGCGCCCTCGATCAGCATCGTGTTCCAGGTGAACGGGGTCCAATCGCTGTTGCGCTCCTCCACCGGGTTGCCGTCGGCATCGGTGTAGGGCCCCTCGATGTAGGGGATCGTGACGTCGTCCGGCGGCGGGTTGCCCTCGTGGTCGTGCCAGACGTACAGCTGGCCGTTGCGCTCGAGGGTGGTCCAGGCGCGGGTACGGGCCAGCGGCGGCACGCGGCGCGCATAGGGGATCGAGGTGCAGCGGCCGTTGCCGCCCCAGCGCCAGTCGTGGAACGGGCACGCGATGGAGTCGCCCTTGATCTCGCCCATGCTGAGATCGCCGCCCAGGTGGCGGCAGTAGGCGTCGAGCACCTTCAGCTCGTCGTTGCTGTCGGCCCACACCACGAGTTTGGTGCCGAAAGCCTGCACGGCATGCGGCTTACCGTCGCGAAACGTCTCGGCCAGGCCCAGGCAATGCCAGCCCCGCGCGTACCGCGTCGGTGTCGAGCCGACGTCGATCTCGCGGACCTTCCCGCTCCGCTGTGCGGTTTCTGCCATCGTCATCCCTCCTCTGGAAGTACTAGAACACGTTACAAAATTGAGCGGCCCAGCGCCAGCTATTCCGTTGACTACCAGGCAAAGGTGTTCGTTGTGGGACAATGAACACCCGTTCTCGACATAAATAAGAACGTGTTCTAGTCTCAAGACAAGTATCGGTTCCGCAGAACGGAATGCGACCGATACACCCGTTCCGATTTCGACCAGGCAGGAGCAGCCCCCGAGATGACGCAAGAAGTAACCGAGCGGGTCGAAGCACTGTTGCCGAAGCTGCGCGAACAAGCGCAGGAGGCAGAAGATCTGCGCCGCATCCCAGACGAGACCATGAAGGCGCTGCAAGAGACCGGTTTCTTCAAGCTGCTGCAGCCGCGCCAGTGGGGCGGATACGCCGCCGACCCGGTCGTGTTCTACGACACCGTGCGCAAGATCGCCAGCGCCTGCGGTTCCACCGGCTGGGTGGCCGGCATCATCGGCGTGCACAACTGGCATCTGGCGCTGTTCGACCAGCAGGCACAGGAAGAGGTCTGGGGCGAGGACACCCAGGTCCGCATTTCCTCCTCCTACGCCCCGATGGGCGCCGGCGTGGTGACCGAGAGCGGCGACGGCTACATCGTCAACGGCTCCTGGGCCTGGTCGTCGGGTAGCGATCATGCCACCTGGACCTTCGTCGGCGGTCCGGTGATCAAGGACGGCAAGCCGGTGGACTTCGGCAGCTTCCTGGTTCCGCGCACCGACTACCGCATCGACGACGTGTGGAACGTGGTGGGCCTCAAGGGCACCGGTTCCAACACGCTGGTGCTGGAGAACGTCTTCGTGCCGCGGCACCGGTTCCTCAGCTACAAGAGCATGAACGACCTGACCGCGCCGGGTCTGCAGCAGAACACCGATCCGGTCTACAAGATGCCGTGGGGCACCATCCATCCCACCACCATCTCCACGCCGATCGTCGGCATGGCCTACGGCGCGCTGGACGCGCACGTGGAGCACCAGGGCAAGCGCCTGCGCGCGGCCTACGCCGGTGAGAAGGCCAAGGACGACCCGTTCGCCAAGGTGCGCATCGCCGAGGCCGCCAGCGATATCGACGCCGCGTGGCGCCAGCTGTCGGGCAACGTCGCCGACGAGTACAAGCTCCTGGTCGCCGGCGAGGAGATTCCGTTCGACCTGCGCGTGGCTGCGCGCCGCGATCAGGTCCGTGCGACCGGCCGGGCCATCGCCTCGATCGACAAGCTGTTCGAGAGCTCGGGTGCGACCGCGCTCGCGAACGGCACTCCGCTGCAGCGGTTCTGGCGTGACGCGCACGCCGGTCGCGTGCACGCCGCCAACGATCCCGAGCGCGCCTACATGATGTACGGCACCCACGCGTTCGGGCTGCCGGTCACCGACGGGATGGTGTGATGACCGCCGTTTCGGAGCTGACCTACGAGTCCACCTCGAAGTTCGCCCAGGTCCGCCCGGATCTGAAGCTGCACTACCACGAGGCCGGTGAGGGTAACGGCCCCACCATCGTGCTGTTGCACGGCGGCGGTCCGGGTGCCTCGTCGTGGTCGAACTTCGCGCGCAACATCCCGGTGCTGGCGCAGCACTTCCACGTGCTGGCCGTGGACCAGCCGGGCTTCGGGCAGTCGGACAAGCCGACCGATCACCCGCAGTACTTCGTGCACAGCGCCTCGGCGCTGAAGGATCTGCTCGACACCCTGGGCATCACCGACCGCGTTCACCTGCTGGGCAATTCGCTGGGCGGCGGCGCGGCGGTGCGCTTCGCCCTCGACTATCCGGACCGGGCCGGCAAGCTGGTGCTGATGGGTCCGGGCGGACTGAGCACCAACCTGTTCGCCCCGGACCCCACCGAGGGTGTCAAGGCGCTGGGCAAGTTCAACGTCGAGCCCACCCGCGACAATCTGGAGAAGTTCCTGCGGATCATGGTCTTCGACCAGTCGCTGATCACGCCGGAACTGCTCGACGAGCGCTTCGCCTCGGCCAACACGCCCGAAGCGCTGGCCGCGACCCGCGCGATGGGAAAGTCGTTCGCCAGTGCGGATTTCGAGAAGGGCATGCTGTGGCGGGAGGCCTACAAGCTGCGCCAGCCGGTGCTGCTCATCTGGGGTCGTGAGGATCGGGTGAATCCGCTCGACGGCGCGCTCGTGGCGCTGAAGACCATCCCGCGCGCGCAGCTGCACGTGTTCGGCGGTTGCGGGCACTGGGCGCAGCTGGAAAAGTTCGACGAATTCAACCGGCTGGCAACCGATTTCCTCTTCGGTGTGAAGGAGGCCCGATGACCTACCATGGCGCAGCCGGTCATCGGGCCGACCGGGTGCGGGTGTCCCGCAAAGCAAAGGAGACCCGATGAGTATTCGTGCGCTCGGTTATATGCGCATCGAGGCGACCGACGTGGCCGCCTGGCGCGAGTACGGGCTCAAGGTGCTCGGCATGATGGAGGCCGACGGGCCCAACCCCGACGCCCTCTACCTGCGGATGGACGATTTCCCCGCCCGCCTGGTGATCGTGCCGGGCGAGAAGGACCGCCTGCAGGTCTCCGGCTGGGAGGTCACCGACGCCCCTGGGCTGCAACGACTTCGGGAGACGCTGACCAAGGCCGACGTCGCCTTCGAAGAGGGCACCAAGGACGAGCTCGCGGAGCGGCGCGTCGAGGGCATGATCCGCTTCCAGGATCCCTCCGGCAATACGCTCGAGGCGTTCTACGGCGCCCAGTACCTGGCCCGGCGCTTCGTCAGCCCTTACGGCCACAAGTTCGTCACCGCCGAACAGGGTCTGGGCCATGTGGTGCTGACCTGCAACGACGATGCCGAAGCGCAGGCGTTCTATCAGGATGTGCTCGGTTTCCGGCTGCGCGATTCGATGCGGCTGCCGCCGCAGGTCGTCGGCCGGCCCGCCGACGGCGACCCGGCGTGGCTGCGCTTCTACGGCTGCAATCCCCGCCATCACGCGCTGGCGTTCCTGCCGCTGCCGAATCCGACCGGCATCGTGCACCTCATGGTCGAGGTGGAGAATTCCGACGACGTCGGGCTCTGCCTGGATCGCGCGCTGCGCAAGAAGGTCAAGATGTCGGCCACCCTCGGCCGGCACATCAACGACAAGATGTTGTCGTTCTACATGAAGACCCCCGGCGGATTCGACATCGAATTCGGCTGTGAGGGTTTGGAAGTCGACGACCACTCCTGGATCGCGCGGGAATCCACCGCGGTGAGCCTGTGGGGTCACGACTTCACGGTGGGATTCAAGTAGCGAGCGCGGAGAGGGTGACAACCATGACCGCCACGGGCGAATACCCGGAGATCGACGGCCGGCAGTTCCGGAATGTGCTGGGGCAGTTCTGCACCGGTATCACGGTGATCACCACCTTCACCGAGGCCGAGGACGCCGAGCGGGCGCCGATCGGTTTCGCCTGTCAGTCCTTCGCCGCCCTCTCCCTCGACCCGCCGCTGGTGCTGTTCTGCCCCACCAAGGGGTCGCGGTCCTGGGCCGCGATCGAGCAGTCGGGGCGGTTCTGCGTGAACGTCCTGGCCGAGGAACAACAACAGGTGTGTGCCCGCTTCGGTTCCCGCGAACCCGACAAGTTCGCCGGAATCGGCTGGAGCACTTCGGAGCTGGGACTTCCGGTCCTGGACGACGCGCTGGCCACGATCCAGTGCACGGTGGACAGCGTCGTCGACGGCGGCGATCACTACATCGTGATCGGCCGGGTACAGGCCCTGTCGGAGTCCACGGACTCCGGCAGGCCGCTGCTCTTCTACCGCGGCCAGTACACCGCCATCGAACCCGAGAAGACCACCCCGGCCCCCTGGCGAGCCGACCTCGAACACTTCCTCACCACCACCACCCTGGACACCTGGTTGTAGGTCCGGGCGATCGTCGAGGGCGGGCACCTTTCCGGGTGGCCGCCCTCCGCTGTTTCGCGTGGCCGGCCGGGATCCGGAAGACGTCGGGCGGGTCGTAGTGGGCCCGCGCGTCGGCGTCGCACGGTGACAGCCGGGCGCCGCCATGCCGGTGCGTTGACCGTGGCCGGATCGGTCAGCATGCTGGTGATCGTCGCGGTGTGAGATCGGCCGAGTGGGGCAGTGTGTGGATATCTTGAGCGAGACGGTGGCGGCGGTGCGAACCGGAATGCCCGCCTCCGGGCTGTTCGTGCGGCATGCACCGTGGGGGAGGCGGTATCCGCTGGTTCCGGGCGCCGGATTCCATATCGTGCTGCAGGGTGAATGCTGGTTGGTGGCACCGGATTCGGGGCCGGTGGTGATGGGGCCGGGCGATGTGCTGTTCATGCCACGCGGTGCGGCGCATGTGATAGCGGACAGTCCGCACAGTGCGGTCACCGAGGTGGCCAGGCCGGGGGAGCCACGGGAACTTCCCGGACCGGGGGCGCGCACGACGCTGCTGTGCGGTGCGTACGAGGTCAGCCGCAGCCGCAGCCACCCGCTGCTGGACCAACTGCCCGACTTCCTGCATCTACCCGCCGATCCGGGCCGCTCCCCGGCGCTGCGTGCCGCGGTGGATCTGCTCGTCGGCGAGCTCACCGAACCGCGGCCGGGCACCGACGCCGCCGTACCCGCGCTGCTGGATACGCTGCTGCTGTTCGTCCTGCGCTCCTGGTACGAACAGGCCGAAACCTCCGGCTGGGCGGGCGCTTTTGCCGATCCGGCGGTGTCGGCCGCGTTGCGCGCCATCCACGCCGAACCCGCGCGGGCCTGGACCGTGCCGGGGCTGAGCGCGGTGGCGGGAGTCTCCCGCGCCACCCTGGCCCGCCGCTTCGC
Organism: Nocardia sp. 852002-20019_SCH5090214; assembly: GCF_001665865.1. NCBI lineage: Bacteria > Bacillati > Actinomycetota > Actinomycetes > Mycobacteriales > Nocardiaceae > Nocardia > Nocardia sp. 852002-20019_SCH5090214. The sequence continues at coordinate 32,932 of NZ_LZMK01000372.1, forward strand.
GGCGACCGTCGGCGAAGCGCCGCTGGCGTATCTGACCCGCTGGCGCATGCTCACCGCCGCGCGCCTGCTGCGCGAGACCGACCTGCCGATCGCGGCGGTCGCGCACCGGGTCGGCTACGGCTCCGAATTCGCCTTCGCCAAGGCGTTCAAGCGCGAGTACACCCTCGCTCCCGGGCGTTATCGCCGCGCCGAGGAGTTGCCGCCCGTCCTCGCGGTGTGAGGAGATCGGAGGCGTCCGGAAAGCCCTGTGCCGGCGGGCCGGAGGTAGCGCCGTGATTCAGCTGAACGGGGTCGAGTGTTCCTGCCGGACCCCGTCCACGTACAGTTCGACCTTCTCGTTGTAGAAGCAGACCAGCCCCGCGACCTTCTGGCTCTCCGGCAGGGGAGTGCGGTAGTACCAGACCAGATCGGGATAGTCGGTCTCGCCGATGCGAATGTTGTAGTACTCGGCGGTGCCCTTGTAGGGACAGCTCGTCGTGGTGGCCGAGGGCGTGAGCAGATCCATCCGCACATCGGTCAGCGGCAGGTAGTAGCGGGGGACGAGCCCGGTCTCGTAGAGGATGTGCGGCGAATCCGATTCCGCCACCACCTCGCCGCCGAGTTCCACCCGCACGGTGCGTGAACTGGCGAGGATGTCGACGCGCGTATAGGGATTGCGCGGATGGACGTAGATCGGCTCGTCCTCCTCGAACCACTGATCCATCTGTTCCCACTCCAAGCGGATGTGCTCGCGCAGCTCCGGGATCGGCGACTCCGGATAGCGAAGGGCCGCAGCGGGTCTGGTGGTATCGCCGATCACCACGTCGTAGATGTCGCCCTCGCCGCGACTGGTGGAATGCTTGGTCGATCCGGTCGCGACCAGTTCGGCGCGAACGTCCTCGACCGGCACGTAGTAGGTGGGGTAGTAGGGGCTCTCCCAGACCAGCAGTGGACGGATGGTGTCCGCGACGACGTGCCCGTCCACATAGGCCCGGATTCGCCGGTGACCCGCCTCGGTCCGTACCCGCCCCCGATTCGTCTCGGTCATTGCACCACGGTACGCGCGGAAGGTGACGCGGTGTGCGTCCGAGATTCGATCGCGCGGCGGATGATCTCTCGGGCTTTGTCTCCTGTCACGGATTCTTCGGCGAGTTCAGCGAACAATCGACCGTAGACAGCGATCTCTCGCGGCTGAGTAATCGTCAACTCGGCTGTGACAGCTTCCACGAGTGTCAGTCGTTCGTCGAAGATGACGAAATTGGTCGTTTGCATCGGTACTTCGGCTTGTGCCGGAACGATGCCGAGGAGGACTCGGGGGAGCCCGATGACGGCTAGAAGCCGGTCGAGTTGTCCGAGCACTACCGCGTCCGTGCCGACAGTGGTGTGTAGGGCTTGCTCGGCCACCAGAATGTGAAACCGGTGATCGCCGCGGTACAGCATTTGCTGGCGCTCGAGCCGTTTCGACACGCCCTCGTCCAGGTCATCAGGCACCTGGTAGAAGTCGATGTACCGGCGCAAGACGGCCGCCGCATATTCGGCGGTTTGCAGGATGCCGGGGATGATGTTCGGCTGAAAGATCCGCATCAGTTTCGACTCTTCGGCGAGCTTCACCGCTTCCTGCTGGCGACGTTTCGTACCAGTGCCGAGAACCTTCCGCCATTCGAGATATGCGGCTTGGACGTTTCGCAACGTGGCTATGAGGTCCGGCAGCTGGTCCTCGTTACCGGTGTGGGCGCAGTAGGCGTGTAAATGTGCTTCTGTCGGGCTTCTGTCGCCGGTCTCGATCTTCGACACCACCGATTCGTGCCAGCCGGCCAGGGCGGCCAGCTGGCGGCCGGACATGCCGGCGTCGCGACGAAGCCCTCGGAGGATCGCCCCGAGGGCTCGCCGTTGTTCATGGATTGCGTTCGTCACTGCTTGGCGTACTCCGCATACGGGATTGCCAGCTCCCACAGACGTTCGCGTACTCGAAGGCAGTACTCGACGATTTCGGGATCGGTGGTGACCGCCAGGCCGCCGGCGGGCGCTCCGGCCGAATCAGTCAGGTTGTAGACCACGCGTTGTGCATCCATCAACCACCAGTCGTCCGGCGGCACTTGTCCAGCGATGTGGCGGGGTACGTATCGGATGTCTTCACCGGCATCGATATTCGACCCGGTGACCGACAGCAACCACCGCTGGTAGTCCGAATGCGGCTCGGTAACCACGCGTACCCGGGACACTGTCACACCTCGAGCGGTTGTTTCTCGCATGAGGTCTTGCCAGGGCGTGTGGCTGTACGGTGCCGGCTCGCCGGCGAGGAATGCCCGTACCCGGGATTCTTCGTCGGGTACGTGGTATTCGTCCCGAACTTCGAGATGGAAGGCGCTCCGCGTGAGCTCACGAAACAGGTTCGGCCACAGGTCCGGCTCAGTGTTGGGGCGCAGCAGCATTGCCGTAGTACCTCCGTACTTGTTTCGGAACCTCGATCGCCGTCTCATTCTCTGCCAAGGTGAGCATGCTGAACACGTCCGGTTCGGTGATCGCGCGGCCGGACACCGCGAACGTACCGCGGCCGGTGTCGGTCATCGTTGAGCCGATGAACGTATCCGGCTCCGCAAATGCCGGCAGTAAATGCGGGATCTCAACGGTTCCAACAGTTGGCGTCTCCCATCCCTGCACGATGTAGGTGCCTCGATCGGTTGCGTAGAGGCTGGGGCAGCCGCCTGAGTCGGATCCGCCTTTGCCCAGGAACTTCAGGTTCAACGTCCTATCTCCCGTCCAGAGGTGTGGCACTTCTTGGCTCTTCCTCGCAGTATGTTCTCGTAAATCGACGGCTTTCGTCGCAGGTAAGGCACTTTTGCCAAGTAATGCCAAGTTGGTAGACCGACTGATGCGCCCGCTCCTACCGTTCTGACCGAGCCCCGGCACCGGGCCGAAACGACTTCCCCGGTGCCGGGTGCCATACCACGGCGCACGAGGGGATGGAGACGACATGGAAGCAAGGCCCAGGCGCGCAAGGCTTTACGTGTTTCCCGGTGGCGTGCTGGAGATAGCCGATTATGGGGACGGCGATTCGGGTGGTGTTTACCTGGAGTTCAGAAGTTCGCCTCTGCCGCAGCGTGTTTCATCCGCATCCGATGTACCCCCGCCTCTTCGCCCGATCGATTCTGCCGATGCGGAGACGTGCGGACGAGTTCTCCGGTCGCTGCGTCGGTGGCAGGCATAGTCGCGTGCTCACCGTCGCGTGGATTGTCGTCGTCGGGTTGCCGGTGGGGGTCGTCGCCTGGGCGGTCCGGCCCTACCGGGACGGGTGTTCGGTCGGGAAAGATCGACGCGGCACCGGCCCATAGCGGTATGCCCGAACTTTTCGTGCAAACCTCGGCGGAATTGCGAGAAAACTGCCGAGAACGGGCAGGTTTGCACGATCTGTTCACCGCTACCGGCCGCACGAGCGAGAACGGGTGAAGAGGGAAAGGCTGGAATCCCCTGCGGGTTTCGCGAGGGGATTCCGGCGCACCGCCGTTGCGGTCAGAGAAGGGGTACCGCAGCGGAGGGTGTCGTCGGGGCCGAGGGGGTGGATCGTCCCCGACGACGAGTTCGGTCAGTCGTCGCCGACGGTGATGGCTTCGGCTTCGGCCGGGCTGTGTTCGGCCGGGTCGTGCTCGTCCATGTGGGACAGGGCCGACCGGCCGCCGAGCAGCACCAGGACGCCGACCGCGGTACACGCGGCGCCGACCCAGAACGGCAGGGCCATCTGATGTTCGCCGAGCTTGCCGGCCAGATACGGGGCGGCGGCGCCACCGACGAACCGGACGAAGCTGTAGGCGGCCGAGGCGGTGGAGCGTTCCACCGGGGCGGAGATCATCACGGCCTCGGTGATCAGGGTGTTGTTCACGCCGAGGAACAGGCCCGCCGATACGGTGCCCACGATCAGCACCGGCTTGTGATCGGCCCAGATCGCCATCGCGGCCAGATCCGCGGCGAACAGCGCCAGCGCGGTCGCGATCATCGGCACGGTGCCGAATATGCGCTGCAGTCGCGGCGCGAAGACCACCGAAGCCAGCGCCAGCAGCAGACCCCAGCCGAAGAAGATGAACCCGATCGAATAGGTGCCCATGTTCAGCGGGAACGGGGTGTAGGCGAGCAGGGTGAAGAACCCGTAGTTGTAGAGCAGTGCGGTGATGCTGACCAGCAGCAATCCGCGGTGCCGTAAGGCCTTGAAGGGGGCCGTGATCGAGGTGTGGTGGGCCGGTTTCGGCATCTCCGGCAGCAGGGCGACGATCGCGACGAACGCCACCGCCATCAGGACGGCGACACCGAAGAACGGTGCGCGCCAGCTGAATCCGCCCAGGAATCCGCCGACCAGCGGTCCGGCGGCGATACCGATGCCCAGTGCCGCCTCGTACAGGATGATGGCCCGGGCGACTCCGCCGCTGGCCGCGCCCACGATGGTGGCCAATGCGGTCGCGATGAACAGCGCGTTACCCAGACCCCATCCGGCGCGGAAGCCGACGATCTGCCCGACCGTTCCCGACGATCCGGCCAGCGCGGCGAAGACCACGATGATGGCCAGGCCGGCGAGCAGCGTCTTCTTGGCGCCGAAGCGGCTAGACACCACGCCGGTGATCAGCATCGCGACACCGGTGACCAGCATGTAGCTGGTGAACAGCAGGGTGACCTGCGACGGCGATGCGTGCAGCTGTTCGCCGATCGGTTTCAGAATCGGATCCACCAGGCCGATACCCATGAAGGCGATGACCGAGGCGAAAGCTACTGCCCATACCGATTTGGGCTGCTTGGTCGTCGGAGTGGTCGTCGCTTCGGTCGCGGTCGGCGATGAGAGAGTGGTGCTCATCAACGCTCCTACTTCGAGACTGTATGCGGTGCAGCCGATTTCAGGGCTTCGAGGAGATCGGTCAGTTCACTTTCGAGGTGGCTGAGCCGGTCGATGCCGAAGTCGGGCAACCGGGCCGCGAGGGCGGTGCCGAACGCGCGACGGGACACGGACAACTGTTCGTGCCCCGCCGGCGTCAGCTCGACGACCACGGCTCTGGAGTCGTCGGGGTCTTTGGTGCGTGCGGCGAGTCCGGCGGCTGTCAGCCGGCCGATCAGCGCCGTTGCCGAGGGCTGGGAGCAACCGTCGATCTCCGCGAATTCGCTGATTCGCAGCGGACCGTGCTCTTCGAGCGTGGACAGCGCCCGCACCATCGCACGCGGGAGCGCTCGGGTTCCCAGCGTGCCGGCCAGTCGAGTGAGCCGCGCGGCGGTGACGGCGATGTCGACCATGAGCACCTCGGCCGGATCCGGGGCGGAGACCGAGCTCCGGGCCGAATCGGGGAGAGTGGACGACTCGTTCGACTGCACGAAAATTATGTTACATAAGCTAACTATGTATGTACATAGCCTAACTATCTATTTTCCGGTGACCTCGCGCACAGCTAGTTTCGGCAGGTCAGCGCCGCTCTTGCGGCCGCAGCCGCAACGGTTGCCGCTTCGCTGTCGGTGGCGGCGGTGGCGGCAGGCGGCTGTACCAGCAGGGTTGAACGGGGCGGAACGGCAGAGCCGGACGGCCGGGTCGCGAACACGACTCGACCCCGCGACCGTGGGGCGCGGGGTCGGAGTACGCGAGCGCGGCCGCGTGAATTGTCGGGCGATGCCGGATCAGGCGGGTCGAGCCAGCGGCCGCCCCGGCATCCCGAACAGTTCGGCATCGCCGTGCGCCCGCTTGAAATACAGATGCGCGTCGTGCTCCCAGGTGATGGCGATACCGCCGTGCATCTGCACGGTCTCCGACACCACCGAACGGAACGCGTGCGAGCAGTGGATGCGCGCCGACTCGAGGTCGAGCGTCGTCTCCGCGGTCACCGGTCGATCGAGATCCGCGATCGCGGCGTACGCGGCCGAGCGGGCCGATTCCACCAGCACGTACATATCGGCCATGCGGTGCTTGAGCGCCTGGAAACTGCCGATCGGGCGGCCGAACTGGACGCGCGACTTGCTGTACTCCACGGTCGTGTCGAGGCACTGATCGGCCGCGCCGACCTGTTCGGCGGCCAGGGCGGTCCAGGCCACCGCCCGCAGGCGAGCCGTGATCGCGTCCGCATCCCCGCCCAGCCGGGTGGCCTCCGCGCCGTCGAAGGCGACGGTGCTCAGGCGCCGCGTCGGATCCATGGTCCGGACGACGGTGCGGGTGACTCCCGGTGCGGTGGCGTCGATTTCGTAGAGTCCGTCGGCTGTCACCACCAGCAGGGTGTCGGCGTTGGCGCCGTCGAGGACGTAGTGCGCGGTCCCGGTCAATGTGCCGCCGTCGGCCCGCACCGCGTATCCCGCGGGTCCGCGAGCCGCACCGGTGCTCGCGACTGCGCTTGTTGCCCAGCCTTTTTCGTCCGCCCAGCACACCGCTAGCGTCCGGCTGCCCTCGGCGACCCCGGGCAGCAATCGCTGCGCCGCGGCGGCATCGCCCGTCGCCAGCACGGCCTGGACGCCGAGAACCGCCGATCCGAGCATCGGCGGGTTGTGCAGCGTGCGCCCCAGTTCCTCGATCACCACCAGTGCCGTATCGATCCCGGCGCCGACGCCGCCGTACTCCTCCGGAATCGCCAGCGCGGCCACACCCACCTGCTCGCACAGCAGTTGCCACAGCCGCTCGTCGTAACCGAGTTCGCTGTCGATCGCCTGCCGCAGGACGGCCCGGTCGCCGTGCCGGGTGAGGACGGCGCGTACGGTCGCGGCCAGTTCCTGCAGTTCCGCGGTATCGGTCATCGCCGTACTCCCGTCTCGTCGTCTCGGTGGTTCACGCGCCGGCCGCCACCGGCGTACGCAGCGCCGCGGCGATCCGGGCGCGATGGAAATCGGCGGTGCCCCACGCGGATCGCAGAGCGGTCACCTTGGTCAGCCACAGCGACAGATCGCATTCGGCCGTGTAACCGATGGCGCCGTGCACCTGCAGGGCGATCCGCGCCGTCCGGTACGCGGCCTCCGCGCAGGCGAACTTGGCCGCCGAGACATCGCGGGCGCGGTCGGCGGTGCCGAAGCTCAGCGCCGCGCGGTACAGCAGCGGTTCGGCCATGTCGAGGCCGATCTTCGCATCGGCCAGATGGTGTTTGATGGCCTGGTAGCGCCCGATCGGCTGCCCGAACTGATGCCGCTGGATCACATAGGCGACGCTGGTGGCCAGCATCGCGTTACCCGCGCCCAGCAGCTGGGCCGCCGCCGCCAGCGCACCGGCGTCGAACGCCGTCTCCGCCGCGGCGAGCACCGAATCACCCTGTGCCACCACCTCGTCCGGGCTCACCGTATACAGCCGCCGCGCCGCGTCCACCGATTCGATCCGGTCGCCTCGGCGAGCCGTGCACAGCTTGTCACCGTCCACGACCAGCACCACATCGGCGGAATCGGCGTCGAGGGCCGGTGTCTGCGGCGAGAGCGCGATGGTGCCGAGCGACTCACCCTCGGCGAAGCCGGGCAGCCAGCGCCGCGCCGGGCCGGAATCGTCGAGCGCCTGCAACAGCGCCGGAATCACCGCGGCGGTCTCGATCACCGGGCCCGGCACCGCGGCCCGGCCGAATTCCCGGCACGCCACCACCAGGTCGATGGTCTCGGCGCCCATCCCGTCGTATTCCTCGGCCACGGCCAGGCCCAGAGCGCCGGCGCCGGCCAGTTGCCGGATCAGTGCCCGGCCGCCACGGGCGCCGCCGCCGTTCCAGTTGCGGATGACGGCGGGCGTACCCGCGGCATCGCACATCTTGCGCAGGCTGTCGGCGAAGTCGCGTTGTTCGGGGGACAGTGCAAATCTCATCGATGGGTCCATTCGGGGGTGCGGCGCGGGGAGGCGGGGTGGCACATGGCGGATCTCAACGCGGTAGCCCGAGCAGGCGCTCGGCGACGATATTGCGCTGAATCTCGTTGGTACCGGCATAGATCGGGCCAGCCAGCGAGAACAGGTAGCCGTCGGTCCAGGCGCTGCTCTGCTCGGCCGAGGCGCCGAGCAGATCCAGGGCGGTCTCGTGCATCGCGATATCGAGTTCGGACCAGAAGACCTTGTTGATCGACGATTCCGCGCCGAGTTTGCCGCCCTCCGACAGCCGGGTCACGGTGCCGAGGGTGTTGAGCCGGTAGGCCTCCGCGCCGATCCACGCGTCGACCACGCGGTTGCGGGCCGCGGTGTCGGCCGGATCGGCGGTCTCGCGCCACAGCTCGATCAAGCGCGCGGCCGTGGCGTTGAACCGGCCCGGGCTGCGCAGCGACAGGCCGCGTTCGTTGCTGGAGGTGCTCATCGCCACCCGCCAGCCCGCGCCCGGTTCGCCGATCACATCGCGATCGGGGACGAAGACGTTGTCCAGGAAGATCTCCGCGAAACCGGGCTCGCCGTCGAGCTGCGGGATGGGCCGCACGGTCACACCGTCCGCGGACAGCGGGAACATCACATAGGTGAGGCCTGAATGCCGCGAAGCGGCCAAACCCTTACTGCGCCGCTCCTCCTCTGTTTCGCTGCGGAACAGGCCGAAGGCCCAGTCCGCGAACGAGGCTCGCGAACTCCAGGTCTTCTGCCCGTTGAGCACCCAGCCGCCCTCGACCCGCTTCGCGCTGGAGCGAATGCCCGCGAGGTCGCTACCGGCCTCCGGCTCCGACCATGCCTGCGCCCAGATGTCGTCGGCGCGAGCCATTCTCGGCAGGATGCGCTCGAGCTGTTCCGGCGTGCCGTGTTCGAACAGGGTGGGGGCCAGCAGGAAGATGCCGTTCTGGCTCACCCGCCCGGGCGCGCCCGCGGCGTAGTACTCCTCCTCGAACAGCACCCACTCGAGCAGCGAGGCGTCGCGCCCGCCGTATTCGCGCTGCCACGACACCACCGAGAGCCGGGCATCGGCGAGGGTGTGCTCCCAGGCTCGATGCGCCTCGAAACCCTCCCGGGTGTCCATCGACGGCAGCGGTTCGGCGGGGACGTTCGCGCGCAGGAATTCGCGCACTTCGAGCTGAAATTGCGCTGCGGCCGAATCGAGTTCGAGATCCATCTACTTGCCGCTCCGTTCTGCGGTCGTGGCGGTCGTTGCGGTCGCCTTCATCGACTTGGCGGTCATACCGGCCAGCGAGTCGGTGCCGACCTCGGCGTTGTGGGCGTGGGCGAAGTGGTGCAGGCCGAAGACCGAATCCATGCCGGCGCGCAACCCCATCAGGTCCTCGCACTGGTTGACGGCCTTCTTGGTCAGCGCCAAGCCGAATTGCGGCATGGTGGCGATCTTCTCGGCCAGCTCGAGAGTGTGCGATTCCAATTCGGCGCGAGGCACGACCCGGTTGACCATGCCCCACTCGTAGGCCTGCTCGGCGCTGAACCGATCACCGGTGAACAGCACCTCCTTGGCCCGCCGCGGGCCCAGCACCCAGGGGTGCGCGAAGTATTCGACGCCCGGAATGCCCATCCGGACAACGGGATCGGAGAAGAAGGCGTCGTCGGCGGCGACGATCATGTCGCACACCCAGGCCAGCATCATCGCGCCCGCGATGCAGGCGCCCTGCACCATCGCGATGGTGGGTTTGGGAATCTCCCGCCAGCGCCGGCACATGCCGAGGTAGACCTCGAGCTCCCGGGCGAAGCGCTGATCGCCGCCGGGCCGGTCGACGTGGTCCCACCACAGCGCGGCCTTGTTGTCGTATTCGATGTGGTGGTCGCGTCCGGGCGTGCCGATGTCGTGCCCGGCGCTGAAGTGTTTTCCGCTGCCCGCCAGGATGATCACCTTGACCTCGGCGTCCTCGACCGCCCGCGTGAAGGCGGCGTCGAGCGCGTAGGTCATCACCGAATTCTGGGCGTTGCGGTAGTCGGGCCGGTTCATCGTGACCAGGGCGATCGGACCACGGCGCTCGTAGGTGACGACCTCGCCCTCGTCCGGAATCGGCGCGGGGGTTGCGTCTGTGGTCACGAGATCTCCTCACGTAGTTGCCGCTTGAGCACCTTGCCGGCGGCGCTGTAGGGCAGCCGGTCCCGGAACTCCACGAATCGCGGCACCTTGAAATTGGCCAGGGTCTTCTTCGCGTAGGCGACGACGTCGTCTTCGGACAGTTCGGCGCCCGCCCGGCGCACGATGTAGGCCTTGCCGACCTCGCCCATCCGCTCGTCCGGCACCCCGATCACGGCGGATTCGGCGACGCCGTCGAGCCGGGCCAGAGTCTGTTCGATCTCGGCCGGGTAGACGTTGAAGCCGCCGGAGATGTACATGTCCTTGAGCCGGTCGGTGATCTTGAGATAGCCGCGCTCGTCGAGGATTCCGACGTCGCCGGTGTGCAACCAGCCGTCGGCGTCGATGGTCTTGGCCGTGGCCTCGGGATCGTCGAGATAGCCGACCATCACGTTCGGCCCGCGCAGCAACACCTCGCCGTGATCGCCGATGCGCACCTCGAATCCGGCCATGGCCGCACCGGAGGTATTGGCGATGGTCTCCGGATCGTCGTCGGGCAGGCACATGGTGCCGAAGCCGGAGGATTCGGAGAGGCCGTACGCGGTGACGACCACCTCGAATTCCAGTTCGCTGCGCATTCTCTCGACCAGCACCACGGGTACGGTCGCCGCGCCGGTGACCGCCACCCGCAGGCTGCTCAGATCGAAATCGGCGCGGGCGGGATGTTCCAGGATGGTCTGGTAGATCGTCGGCGGACCGGTCAATACCGTGATGGCCTGCTCCTGCACCATCCGCATCGTCTGCGGCACGTCGAAGGTCGCCTGCGGGACGATCGTGGCGCCGGTGACCAGGCAGGCGAGGATGGCCGCCTTGTAGCCGAAGTTGTGGAAGAACGGCGGGATCACCAGATAGCGATCGGAGCTGTTCAGCGTCGACCGCTCCACCCAGGCCCGCACCACATCGAGCGCCTGGCGCTGGGCGACGAGCGTGCCCTTGCTGCGGCCGGTGGTGCCCGAGGTGAACAGGATGTCGGCGATGTCTTCGGGCTCGACCGATTCCGCGCGCGCGATCACCTTCTCCACCGGCGTCTGCGCGGCGAGTTCGGCCAGTTGCGACCAGGCGACGGCATCGTCGTAGGCCGATTCGCCCTCCGCCGGAATGACGATGATCGTGCCGACCGCCAATTCCGGTGCGGCCGCGCGCAATTCCGCGAGGCGCTGCCGGCCCAGGAACGGATCGGCGATGAACAGCGCCTTCGCGTCGACCCGGGCGATCACATCGGCGGCCTCGTCGGCGACGTAGCGGGTGTTGAGCGGAACCAGTGCGGCGCCGGTGTAGTGCGTGGCCAGTGCGGCCACCACCCAGTGCCAGGTGTTGGGCGCCCAGATCGCGATCCGATCGCCGCGCTGGATTCCGCGCGCGATCAGCGCCCCCGCCGTCTGCCGCACGGCATCGAGTAGTTGCACCCAGCTCAGGTGCACCTCGCCGTCGCTGACCGCCGCCGCATCGCCGTGGATGCGCGCGGCTTCGTGCAGGGCGAGAGGGGTGGTCTGCACAGGGGGTGTCACGTCGTCCTCGTCTTCTACACGCTGGTCGACGGGCCGAGCGGCCGGCTTGTCCGGCGTGGTGACGGCTCGGTCCGTCGGTCGATTCGCGCTGCAGAGCTCACCGCTCTACAAAGCAAGTGCTTGGTAGGTTACTCTACCGGAGTGAGTGCGATCCAGACCCCCGATTCCGCCGCCGGCGCGGATGCCTCCGGCACGGCGGCCCCCGGTACGGAAAACGCAGCCGACCAGGAATTCCGCGCCGAAGTGCGGGAATGGCTGGCCGAAAACCTGAACGGGCAGTTCCGCGAGCTGCGCGGGCTCGGCGGGCCCGGAAGTGAGCACGAAGCCTTCGACGAGCGGCTGGAGTGGGACCGCCACCTCGCCGCGGCGGGGTTGACCTGCCTGGGCTGGCCGGTCGAGTACGGCGGCCGGGCGGCGACGCTGCGCCAGCAGGTGATCTTCCACGAGGAGTACGCGAGCGCGAATGCCCCGGCGCGCGTCTCGCACCTGGGGGAGGAGCTGCTCGGCCCGACCCTGCTCGCCTTCGGCACCGAGGAGCAGAAACAGCGTTTCCTGCCCGGTATCCGCTCGGTCACCGAACTATGGTGTCAGGGATATTCCGAGCCCGGGGCCGGTTCGGACCTGGCGAACGTGTCGACCAGCGCCCGGCTCGACGGTGACGAATGGTCGATCAACGGCCAGAAGATCTGGACCTCGCTGGCGCATCTGTCGGACTGGTGTTTCGTCATCGCCCGCACCGAATCCGGCTCGACCCGCCACCACGGCCTGTCCTATCTGCTGGTGCCGATGAAGCAGCCCGGTATCGAGGTGCGCCCGATCATCCAGCTCACCGGAACCGCCGAATTCAACGAGGTGTTCTTCGACAACGCCCGCACCGCCGCCGATCTGGTGGTGGGCAAACCCGGTGAGGGCTGGCGAGTCGCCATGGGCACGTTGACCTTCGAGCGCGGCATCTCCACCGTCGGCCAGCAGATCCGGTTCGCGCGCGAACTGTCGAATCTGGAGGCGGTGGCGAAAGCCAATGGCGCGCTGGCGGATCCGGCTCTGGCCGAACGCATCGACCAGGCGTGGGTGGGTTTGCGCGTGCTGCGCGCACACGCGCTGCGGACCCTGGAATCGGCGCATCAGAACGTCGACGCCCGCACCGCCGCCGGCCAGGCCTCGGTCTCGAAGCTGTTGTGGGCCAATTGGCATCGCGGCCTCGGCGAACTGGCCATGGACGTGCTCGGCGCCGAAGGCCTGATCGCCCGGCCTCCGGTCGGCGGCACCGGCTCCGCCCTCGATCCGCACCCTGCGGACGATCTGAACCAATGGCAGCGCCTCTATCTGTTCACCCGCGCCGACACGATCTACGGCGGCTCGAACGAAGTGCAGCGCAACATCATCTCCGAACGCGTGCTCGGCCTGCCCCGCGAAGCCCGCTGACCACCCCGCCCGGCCGAACGCTCGGCCGGAAACCATCGGCCGAAGCCGCTGTTCGGCCGTAAGGAAGGACCTACAGTGCCTGATCTCTCGGTTCCGCCCCAGCCGATCTCCGGTCACGGACTGCTCGCCGGCCGGGTCGCGGTGATCACCGCCGCCGCCGGCACGGGCATCGGATCGGCCACCGCGCGCCGCATGCTCGACGAGGGCGCCGACGTCGTGGTCTCCGACTGGCACGAACGCCGGCTGAAGCAGACCGAGGAGGAGCTGGCCGCGGAATTCCCGCAGCGCAAGGTCGCCTCGGTGGTCTGCGACGTGACCAGTACCGAACAGGTCGACGAACTGATCCGCGCCGCGGCGCAGCGCCTGGGCCGCATCGACATCATGGTCAACAACGCCGGCCTGGGCGGTGAGACGCCGGTCGTCGACATGACCGACGAACAGTGGGATCGCGTCCTGGACATCACGCTGAACGGCACCTTCCGCTGCACCCGCGCCGCGCTGAACTACTTCCGCACCGCGGGCCACGGCGGCGTGATCGTCAACAACGCCAGCGTGCTCGGCTGGCGGGCCCAGCACGGCCAGGCCCACTACGCGGCCGCCAAGGCCGGTGTCATGGCATTGACCCGCTGCAGCGCCGTGGAGGCCGCGGAACTGGGCGTGCGGATCAACGCGGTCGCGCCGAGCATCGCCCGCCACCCCTTCCTGGACAAGGTGAGCTCCACCGAACTGCTCGATCGCCTGGCCGCGGGCGAGGCCTTCGGCCGGGCCGCCGAGCCGTGGGAGGTCGCCGCCGCCATCGCGATGCTCGCCAGCGACTACACCTCCTACATGACAGGCGAAGTCGTCTCGGTAAGCAGCCAACGCGCTTGAGAAGAAACCTCTGCGAGAGGCACGCCCCGACGGCCCTGAGGTAACGCACCAGGGTGCACAGCTGCGAGAGGTACACCCTGGTGGTTCTCGGCCCAGGGGGCCGAGAACCCCGCCGCAGCGAAGCGGAGGCGAAAAAACACTGGCGCCGACTGCCCTTACCTGTGGGATCCTGAGAACGTCCGGTTCCGACAGTTCGAAGGGACCACGACCCATGGGTCTGGACGGTCGACAGGAAGACAACGACGTACTGGAACTCGAGTTGATTCGCGAGGTGGTGCTCGCGCGGCGGCGGCAGGACAGCGTCGTGCTCGCCGCTCTCACCCTCGGTGCGGAATTGCTCGATCACCCCGATGCGCACGCGACGGCGACCCGCGCTGCGCAGATTCTGCACGAACACGAGGTCGACGAGGCCGAGGTGGCACGCGATCCGCGTGCCGCCCTGCGTGCGGATATGGCCCGCGATCGGCGGCGAGTGCGGCGCATCGGCGCCGGCTGCGGCCCGGGGGAGGCCGATCCCGGTGGGGAACGCCGCCGGCAGCAGACCGCCTTGCTGTGCGAGGTGCGCGCCGATCTACTGGAGGTGGTCCGGCGCTGCCGGCGGTTCCGATTCGATCGCCTCGCCTTCGCCGACGGCATCGATCGAGGACTGGCCGCGGCCACCGGCAAATTGGAGGGCGCCGCCGATCGCGACACCTATCTGGCGTGGCGGCGCGGCATCGTGCTCAAACTCAGTGAGATCCCGGATCCGGCCGGCCCCCCGCGGGCGATGGCGACCGTGGACGCGGGACCCGGCCGGGGGCCGCTGACGGTGGAATGGGACAGCTGCGAGCGTCGGCTCGCGCTGGTGGCACGGATGAAACGGGCCGGTATCCCGCCGATGGAGATCTGCGATCGGCTCCTCGTCGATCTGTCGATGTCCTCGCCGCTGCGCTATTCCATTCGGTGAGCCACCACCGTAGACCAAGCAAATGCTTGGTTGTATTATGGCCGAGTGACCGCATCCGAGGCCTCCAAATCCGCACGCCGCAACGAGTTGCTCGGCCTGGCCGCCGGCCTGTTCGCCGAGCGCGGCCTGCGTGCGACCACGGTCCGCGATATCGCCGATGCGGCGGGGATTCTATCCGGCAGTCTCTACCACCACTTCGACTCGAAAGAGGCGATGGTGGACGAGATTCTGCGCGGCTTCCTCGACGATCTGTTCGGCCGCTACCGCGAGATCGTCGCCTCCAACCTGTCGCCGCGAGCCACGCTCGAGGCGCTGGTCATCGCCTCCTGTGAATCGTTCGACCGCTGGCATTCGGCCGTCGCGATCTATCAGGCCGAGGCCAAAAGGCTCAGTGACACACCGCGTTTCGAGTACATCGCGGAATACAACCGGGAATTCCGGGAGCTGTGGCGCAATGTGCTCACCGAGGGCGTGCGCGACGGCAGCTTCCGCCCCGAACTCGATGTCGAGCTCGCCTTCCGCTTCCTGCGCGACACCGTCTGGGTGGCGGTGCGCTGGTATCAGCCCGGCGGCCGCATCACCGCGGACACCCTCGCCAAGCAGTATCTGACCATCGTGCTCGATGGGCTCACCAACCCCGAGAACCGTTCCGGCGCAGTTCATTCCGGAGCATCTCAGTCCGGCGCCGAATCCGGCACATCCGAATAGGAGCGTTACATGTCCACACCGTCCGATCGCCGCCGGTACGCGCCGGTACGCGAGGCCTACGTCATCGATGCCGTGCGGACGCCGATCGGTAAGCGCGGCGGTGCGCTGGCCGGTGTGCATCCCGCCGACCTCGGCGCGGCGGCACTGCAGGGGTTGCTGGGCCGCAACGCCATCGATCCCGGCAACGTCGACGATGTGATCTTCGGCTGTGTCGACGCCATCGGCCCGCAGGCCGGCAACATCGCCCGGACAGCCTGGCTGGCGGCCGGATATCCGGAGGAGGTCCCCGGTACCACGGTGGACCGTCAGTGCGGATCCAGCCAGCAGGCGATCAATTTCGGCGCGCAGGCCATCATGAGCGGCACCGCCGAGGTGATCGTCGCCGGGGGCGTGCAGAACATGAGCGCGATCCCGATCTCGGCCGCCATGCTGGCCGGTAAGGAATACGGTTTCGACTCACCGTTCGTCGGCGCCAAGGGCTGGGACCACCGCTACGGCACCGGTGAGGTCTCGCAGTTCAACGGCGCGCAGCTGATCGCCGAGAAGTGGGATATCAGCCGGGAAGATATGGAGCGCTGGGCACTTCGCAGCCACGAACGCGCCCGCAAGGCCATCGCCGAGGGTTCCTTCGATCGCGAGATCGTGCCGGTCGGCGATTTCTGGATCGACGAGGGCCCGCGCGAGACCAGCCTGGAGAAGATGGCCGGACTCAAGCCGCTCAGCGAGGGCAGCCGCCTGACCGCCGCGGTCGCCAGCCAGATCTCCGACGGCGCCAGCGCCACCCTGCTGGCCTCCGACTGGGCCGTCGCCGAATACGGCTTGAAGCCGCGCGCCCGCATCCACCACGTCAGCGCCCGCGGCGCCGACCCGATCTACATGCTCACCGCGCCGATCCCGGCGACCAAGTGGGCGCTGGAGCAGACCGGGCTGACCATCGACGACATCGATGTCGTCGAGATCAACGAGGCATTCGCCTCCGTGGTGCTGGCCTGGCTGAAGGAGACCGGCGCGAACCCCGACAAGGTGAACGTGCACGGCGGCGCGATCGCGCTCGGACATCCGCTCGGCGCCACCGGCGCGAAGCTGTTCGCCACCCTGCTCAACGAGCTCGAGCGGGTGAACGGCCGCTACGGCCTGCTCACCATCTGCGAGGGCGGCGGCACGGCCAACGTCACCATCATCGAGCGAATCTCCTGAGCCGCTTCGCCTTTCGTCAGGCGAATCCGATCCGGTGAACACGGAAGAGGCCCCGCACGCCGCGGGGCCTCTTCTCATATAGTCCGGTGGGCTCAGATCACCGGGTCCAGCGAATTGCCCGGCGCGATGGCGCCGCAGTTCGCCGGCGCCGGCCGGCCCGCGAACCGGTCGTCGAGCCAGAGCAGGGCCTCCGGCAGCCACGCGATGGTCGACGGAGTGTGGCTGAGCAGGTCGTACTGCCGATACAGGATCGCGGAGTTCCCGGTGTCGCAGTACTGCCGGGCCAGGCTGCGCACGTCGCCCGCGACCATCACGCCGTCACCGGGGCCGGACACCGGCTTACCGTTGTCGGTCCCTTCCAGCACGCCGTTGGCGCCCTGCCCGATGAGCATCGGAATCGTCGGCGTCGGCGCCAGACCGAGGTCGACCTTGCGCACCGCCGCGACGAACGGCGCCACGCTGTTGGGATCGGCGTACTCCGGCTTCACCATCTGGGCCCAGGTCAGGCCCGGGTATTGGAACAGCACATTGGCGATGGACGCGTACTGCATCTTGTTCAGGATCTCGGCGCCGTACGCACTCATATAAGGCGAGAAGTCGATGTCGTAGGAGCGGCCGATGCCGATCACCGCCATGGCCGCCACCCCGGCCCAGCCGAAACTGCCGTCGATATAGCGCAGGTTGCGTGCCGGATTGACCAGGACGCCACCTTCGGCCGCCCCGACCAGCTGCCGGTCGACATCCGGGGCGTAGACCGGCGCCAGGGCCGCGGCCCAGTTGGTGGCGATCGCGCCGCCCGAATATCCGAACAGCGCGACGCGGGTCTGCTCGTTCAGGCCGACCTGCGCCGAGTGGGTCGCCGCCCGGATCGAGTCCAGGGTGTTCATTCCGTACTCGGGGCCCGCGGCGAAATCGGCCGCCTGGCCCTCGGTGTCGGCGACGATGATCGTGTAGCCCTGCGCCAGCAGCGGCGCGATCAGCTCACCCTCCACATTGTTCACCGCGCCGCCGAAGGACACATTGCCCGCGACCGATCGCGACGGCCCGTCCTCGGGATTGAGCGAGTCGTAGAAGGACTGGTAGGCAACGGCTTTCGCAGGATCGACGCCGGTCGGCGGCAGGAGTACGGAGGTGACGTTCACGGCCGGACGCTGCCGGGCATCGGTCGTGCGGTACTGCAGCTGCACGGCCGTGACGGGCGTCGGGATGCCCGCGAAGTGGTACGGCATCGTCCGCGTCTGCAACACGGTTCCCGGTGCGATCGAGGACAGCGGCGCCGCGCCCGTGTACTCGTAGAACGAATCGGATGCCGCGTGCGCATTCGGTGCGAGACCGGTCGCTGAGCCGACGAGCAATGACATGGCCGCGACGGCGGTCGCGATCTGAAGGACTGCGCGTCCTCGTTTCACCAGAGTCCCCTTCTACCCGAACCGGACACCTTCGTCCGGTTACTCGTTGGTAGTGTGAACCCAATCACCCTCGCACGTCAATATGGCGGAAATCAACCGCTCGGTTTCGGAAATCGGCCACTTTCGATGGGTCTGCGCGTGCCGCTGCATCTACGGCTCAGCTGTAGATGAGCGGCTTTCCGGACGAAAAGCGCTGCGCAGCAACAAATTATGTTCGACATGGCCGATTCTTCCGCGCCGCTGCGAGGCTGTCCCGCGAACGCTATGAAGTGAAACCGCACAGTATCGGATAGTCGTCGCCAGGTGAGCGGAAGAAGTGTGTGAATAGCCTTGCGCTATCGCATCTCAGCCGAGTTCGTACGCCCCGCTTCGTCCGGGCCGTTCCATCTCGCCTGGTCCGGAACTGCCTCCCGGCCTCGAGCGGGGCGAACCTGACATCCGGCTATTGACACCGAAAGTGCCGTCGGACACACTTGCGGCACAAAGTTGACATGACTGTCACGTCACAAACTGTTCAGGAGGCAACGGTGCCCGAAGTTCCCGATATGCGCGCTCTGGGCCGGAAGGTCAGCAATTGGGGTCGGTGGGGGACCGACGACGAGCGCGGAACCACGAATCTGATCACGCCGGAGCGGGTGGTGGCCGCGGCGGCGCTGATTCGCACCGGTGAGACCTTCAAACTCGGCATTCCGCTCGACGGTGACGGCCCACAGCCCGGCGGCGCGCGCATCAATCCGATCCGGTTGATGTCGGAAAACGGCCAGGAACAGGTGCTTCCCGGCGGTTTCAAATGGGCCGACGACTTCGTCTTCATGCCGTTGCAGGCCGGTTCCCAATACGACTCGCTGGCGCATGTGCACTACGACGACGAGCTGTACAACGGACACCCCGGCTCCGGAGTGACGGTCAAGGGCGCCGATAAATGCGGTATCCACACCCAGTCCGGGGGCATCGCCGGGCGCGGCGTGCTGCTGGACGTGGCTCGCCATCGCGGCGTGGACTGGCTCGAAGCCGGAACCGCGATCGGTCCCGACGAACTCGACGCCGTCGCGGCCGCCCAGGGCGTGGATGTGGGCGCCGGCGACATCCTGTTGATCCGCACGGGCTGGCGCAGGAAATTCCTCACCGACGGTGATCCGCAGGGCTTCATGGCCGGTGAGCCGGGCCTGAGCCTGGCGTGTGCGACCTGGCTGCGCGACAAGGACGTGGCCGTCGTCGGCTCCGACAACTGGGCGGTCGAGGTGATGCCCGGCGAACATCCGGGAACCGCGTTCGAACTGCATATGGTGCTCATCCGCGATATGGGCCTGACCCTTGCGGAAATGCTCGACTTCGAGGATCTGGCGCAGGCATGCGCGGGCGACGGACGCTGGGACTTCTTCTACGCCGGCCCACCCCTGCAATTCACTCGCGGGGTCGGCTCGCCGATCAACCCGCTCGCGATCCGGTGAGAAGGGTGCCTGCCATGAGTGTCGAATCGGCGAGGAGTTCGGACAGATGCTGATCGGTGACATCGTCGAATACGGCGCGCGTAAACACCCTGACCGGATCGCGGTGCGCTTCGAACAGGAGGCGATCGATTACCGGCGGTTGCGCGACGGTTGCCGCCGCCTCGCGAACGCGCTGCTCGGCGTGGCGGAGCCGCGTGACCGGGTGGCGATTCTGTCGGCGAACTGCCCGCAGTATCTGGAGTGCTACTACGGCGTTCCGATGGCGGGAATGGCGTTGACGATCCTCAACTTCCGGTTGCACGAGGACCAGATCGCCGGCCTGATCGAGCATTCCGGCGCCCGGGTGCTGATCGTCGCGGAGGAGTTCGCCGATCTCGTGGACCGCATCCGCGACCGGATCCCGTCGGTCACCACTGTGGTGTCGATCGGCGCCGCACCGGGCACCATCGGATGGGACGAGTTCGCCGGTACGGCCTCGGCCGCCGCGCCCGCCTACCGTCCCGATCCCGACGATGTGGCGTGGCTGGTCTACACCAGCGGGACGACCGGGGCGCCGAAGGGCGTCATGGTCTCGCATCGCAATCTCCTTGCGGGCGTGACCTCTTCGGCGCTGCAGTGGACCGTCGCGGAGGAGACGGTTTTCCTGTTCTGCTTCCCGCTGTGCCATGTCGGCGGCTATGTGGTGCTGGTCAACCATCTGATCGGCGCCACTGTGGGCATCCTGCGCGCCTACGACAACGCGACCTTCCTGCGGGTGGTCGACGAATGGCAGGTGACCCAGACCGGGCTGGCGCCGACGATGATCAATTTCCTGCTGCAGGATCCGGCGTTGGAGCGGCATTCGCCGAAGACGCTGCAGGCGATCGGATACGGGTCCTCCGCCATCCCGTCCGCGGTGCTGCGCGCGGGCCTGGAGCGGTTCGGATGCGATTTCTATCAGGGCATGGGGATGACCGAACTCGCCGGGAACGTCTTGCATCTGGACGAGGAGGCGCACCGGCGGGCGGCGCGCGGGGAAACCCATCTGCTCGCCTCGGCGGGTAAACCCATGCGGTTGGCGGATATTCGCATCGTCGACGAGGATTTCGCCGATGTCGCGCGGGGCGAGATCGGCGAGATGGTGGTGCGCGCGGACCAGGTGACCATCGGCTACTGGAACGATCCGCGCGCGACCGCGGAGTCGTTCACCGACGGCTGGTTCCGCACCGGCGATATGGTCCGCCAGGACGAGGAGGGCTTCGTCTACATCGTCGACCGGAAGAAGGATCTGATCATCAGCGGCGGTGAGAACGTCGCCTCGCTGACGGTCGAACAGGCGCTGTACCGGAATCCGCAGGTCGCCGAGGCCGCCGCCATCGGCGTCCGCGATGACACCTGGGGCGAGGTGGTGTGCGCGGTGGTCGTGCTGCGCGACAACGCGACCGCCACGGCCGCCGACATCATCGCCGGCTGCCGTGAACACCTGGGCGGATTCCAGGTTCCGCGGCGGGTGGAGTTCCTGGACGCACTTCCGAAGAACGTCACCGGCAAGATCCTCAAACGCGATCTGCGCGACCAGTTCTCCTGAACCACTCCGCGACCCGGCGGTCCGGTGGTGACGATGCCAGTCGCCACCGGACCGCCGTTTCGTTTCGCCGATGCCCCTGGCCGATCGCGATGAACGAGCGTGGACCGCCTACAGTTCCGAACCGCCGGCCCGCCGTCAAGCCGAGCGGTCGGCGCTCGCCGATGCCGCCGTTGTGCGATTACCCGAGGTGGCGTGGATTCGCGACCTGCAATCGCGCGAGAACCGCGGCCGAGATCGCCGCGCGCACGGCGTCGTCGGTGTACGACACCGCGCCGGAGCGCAGCCGCGCGGCCAGCTCCGCTTCGGACTCGCAGCCCAGCCCCGCCAGCCGGCTGTGCACTTCGGCGGTGGCGGCGGGGCCTGCGGCCAGCTCGCGTGCGGCGATACCGAGCAGGTTGGCACACACCCGCAGCAGATAGCGCGAGCGCGACTGCTCGGGCGGGAGCGCGGGCCCGACCTCTGCGGACAGCGTGTCGGCGACCAGCTCGAGTATTTCGGTCGGATGCGGCCGATCGTGCACGGTAGCAGGCATGTCCGAGGGCGAGGGAACCGAAACGCTCTCGTCGAGCAGGCCCAGGACGGCGAGCAGATCGTATTCCGATTCGCAGACCCGGCGCCCGATCGCGGCGAGCTCGAGTGAGCGTTCGTCTCCGCCGAGATGCCGCTGCGCCTGAAAGCGGCTGAGTACCAGCCACTTCAGAGTGCCGAAGACTTCCCACCAGTGCAGCTCCGCCGCGGTGGGCCGGTAGCCCGCGGACCGTTCGTAACCGTCCAGAAGTTGCTCTCGGCTCCCCAGTCCACCCACCGGAGCCGCGGCGCCGAAGCGCCAGGCCCGCACACACAACCAGCCCAGATCCTCGATCGGATTGCCGAGATGGGCCAGCTCCCAGTCCAGTACCGCGCGCACGCCGTCCGGCTCGATCAGGAAGTTGCCCAGCCGGAAGTCGCCGTGCACCAGTGTCTTCGGGCGATCCGCGGGCCGGTGCTCACGCAGCCAGCACAGTCCGGCCTCGACCGCCGGCCGCGGATCGTCCAGGTCGCGATAGATCTGTTCGATGCCGGCGAGCGGATCGTGATCGTCGAGGATGTCCAGGGTGTCCAGTGGGGTCCGGTGAATCAGCCCGAGGACGTGGCCGAGATCGCCGGCGAGGCGCTCCCGCACCGCGGCGAAGGCCGGATCCCGTTGCAGTTTGCGGGGAATCGACTCCCCGGCGACCCGCTCCATCAGCAGATAGGGGGCGTCGATGCCGGGCGCGGTAGCACCGTCCGCGAGGACGGCGGGCACGGGCACCCCGGCCGCACCGGCTGCTCGCAGACAGACCGCTTCCGCGTGCATGCGCGCGGGATCGCCGTGGCCGGGTGGGTCCCGCCGCAGCACGGCCCGCACCGCGGTGCCGGTCCCGTCGCGGGCCTCGATCGCATATACCTGCCGGCTCGCGCCACCGGTGAACTGCCGCAACACGACATCGGTGAGTTCGGTTTCGAGAGTGGCGGCCAGTACCGAGCGAACGCCGTCGGCGAGCGTAATCGACTCGGCAGCAGCCGATTCCGCGCTCACAGCCACGGCGCCGCCTCGGGGGAGCGCAGCAACCGGCGCGCGGTCGACATGCGATGCACCTCGTCGGGGCCGTCGTAGACGCGGGCGTAGCGGGCCTGCCGGTACATCCGTTCCAACGGGGTGTCGGCGGTCAGCCCGAGGGCCCCGTGTACCTGGATGGCGCGATCGATCACGTTGTGCAGCATCCGCGCACCCCAGAACTTGATCAAGCCGACCCGCACCCGATAGTCCTCACCTGCATCCATGGCGCGGGCGGCGTCGAGCGTCATCAGCCGGGCCGCGTGGATCTCGGCGGCCGATTCGGCGATGTACCGGTGGATTTCGCCCTTCTCGGCGAGCAACGATCCGTGTACGTATCGGGTGTTCGCCCGCTCGCACATCAATTCGTAGGCGCGTTGCGCCTGCCCGAGCCAGCGCATGCAGTGGAAGATCCGCCCCGGTCCGAGCCGGTCCTGCGCGACGATGAAACCCTTACCTCGCTCGCCGAGCAGATTGGCCACCGGGACCCGCACATCGGTGAGCCGGACCTCGTAGTGATCGCTCGGATCGTGGCCCATGGTGGGGATGGAGCGGACGATCTCGAAGCCGGGGGTGTCGGTCGGCACGATGATCGCGCTGATCCGCGAGTGCCGGGGAACCGATTCGGGCTCGGTGCGGGCGAAGACCGTGCAGTAGGCCGCCTGGGCGGCGCCGGTGGTGAACCATTTGTGCCCGTTGATGATCCAGGTGTCGCCGTCGAGTTCGGCCTCGGTGGCGATCAGGGTGGGATCGGATCCCGCGACCTCGGGTTCGGTGAGGCCCACCGACGGCAGGATGTCGCCGGCGACCATGGGCGGAATCCAGCGGGCGCGCTGTTCCTCGGTGCCGTGCCGGTACAGCATGAGCGTGTCCTGCATGGATACCGAACCGACGGCCAGCATGCCGAATTCGGACCGGCCGATGATCTCGTTCAAATAGACGAAGTCGAGGAACGGCACCCCGCCGCCACCGAGTTCGGCCGGATGGCCCAGCGCCCACAACCCGAGTTCCTTCGCCCGCTCCTTCAGGCGGGCGAGGGTGGCGTGTGCGGTGTCGTCCTCGCGGGCCAGCACCGGCTCCGCGGGCACGACCTCGGTATCGATGAATGTGCGCATCCGCGCGGACAATTCGGCGATCTCGCCGTCGGGGCGGTTGACCGACATCACCGGTAACCTCCGTTCGTCGCCGAGACCTCGCGCAGCGGCTGCGTCGCCGCCGAGTCGACATATTCGTCGATCCTGGTGATGCGCCCGTCTTCGACGCGGACGAACAGGCTCGCGGGTACCTCCAGATCGCCGTGGCCGGGTAGATGGCCACGCACGACGTGCTGCTGCGCGAAGCCGTCGGTCAGCACATGGCGCCGAATATCCTCGTACCGTAGGTTTTCCACCGTGCGCGAGAGCCAGCGCAGCACCCGCAGATTCTCGGTGACGGTCTCCTCGGCGTTCTTGTCGTTGTGCCAGATCCGGGCGTCGGGCGCGTACAGCGCGGTCAGGGCCGCGGTATCGCCCGCGCTGACCGCGGCGAAGAAGCGGTCGGCCAGTTCATCCATGCGAAGGACCTCCGGGTCGTTCTCGTGCGGCTCACTGTGATGCCGCATTGCTGGGCCGCAGGCGGCCGCCCGCGGTGAGCAGATTGCTGTCGACGGGTTTGCCGAGCAGGCGCGAGATCAGCCGGGCGGCGTCGAGCGCCCGGTCGATGTCGATGCCGGTCTCGATGCCGCCGTCGTCGAACGAATAGGCCAATTCCTCGGTCGCGATATTGCCGCTCGCTCCGGGGGCGAACGGGCATCCGCCGAGACCGCCTGCGGCGGAATCGAATCGGCGGACGCCGTGTTCGTAGGCGGCCCAGGCATTGGCGAGTCCCTGCCCGCGCGTGTTGTGCAGATGTATGCCGAGTTCGGTATCGGGCGCCGCCGCACGTACTCGGTCGATCACCTCCGCGGTGCGGACCGGCGAGGCGGTGCCGACGGTATCGGCGACGGCGAGCGAATCGGCGCCGGAAGCCACTGCCCGCGCGGCGATCGCGGCCACCCGCTCCGGCGGCGTGCGGCCGTCGAACGGGCAGTCGAAGGCGATCGCGATGATCACCTCGAGTTGTCCGCCGACCGCATGAACCTGTTCGGCGATGGGGTCGATGAGAGCGATCGATTCGGCACTGTCGCGTCCCACGTTCGCCCGGCTGTGCCCGTCGGACGCCGACACGACGTACTCCAGCCGATGCACACCGGCGGTGAGTGCGCGCCGCACCCCGCCGAGCCCCGCGACCAGGGCGGAGAATTCCACGCCCGGCCACCGGTCCAGTTGTGCGGCAACGGCTTCGGCGTCGGCCAGGGCCGGTATCGCGCGCGGCGAGACGAACGAGGTGGCCTCGATCCGGCGCACCCCGGTGGCGACGAGGGCGTCGATGAAGGCGAGTTTGGCCTCGATGGGAATCGGTTCCTCGATCTGCAGACCGTCGCGCGGCCCCACCTCGCGAATGTCGACGGCGTTCATCCGATCGTGCCTTCGCCGCGCAGATCCGCCAGCCGGTCGGCGTCGTATCCGAGCAGCTCACCCAGTACTTCGTCGGTATGTGTGCCCGGCCGGCTCGGGCCACCCCAGCGCACCCCACCGGCGGTGGCGCTGAGTCGCGGCACCACACCGACGCCCTTGACCGGGACGGGATCGTATCCGGCGTCGTCGCTGCCGACGGACGGATCGACGTGGTCGACGAAGATGCCGCGCGCGGTGAACTGTGGATCCGCCATCACCTCGGCGACGGTGTTCACCGGGCCGGCGACCACGCCGTGGCGGTTCAGCAGATCGATCAGATCGGCGGCGGTGAAATCTCCGGCCCAGGCCGCGATCATCTCGTCGAGCTCGTCCTGCCGCTCACCGCGCGCCGAATGGGTGGAATACCGTGGGTCGGAGGCGAGTTCGGGCCGGCCCATCGCGGTGACCAGCCGCCCGAAGACGGTGTCCTGATTGGCCGCGATGATCACCCACAGCCCGTCCTTGGCCTTGTAGAGATTCGACGGCGCCACCCGGTCCAGCCGGGTGCCCGACGGCTGGCGCACATGTCCGGTCTTGTGGAAATCCGGCACCGTGGACTCCTGGATCGCCAGCGACGCCTCGGTCAGCGCCGCGTCCACCACCTGCCCGCGCCCGGTCCGCTCCCGCACCAGCAGTGCGGCGAGGACGCCCTGGAAGGCGAACAGTCCGGCCAGACTGTCCCCCAGCGACAACGCCATCCGCGGCGGCGCCTGCCCCGGGAATCCGTTGAGGTGGCGCAGCCCGCTGATGCCTTCGGCCACCGAGGCGTACCCCGCCCGGGACGCGTACGGCCCGGTCTGCCCGTAACCGGAGACCCTTGCCAGCACCAGCCCCGGATTCAGTTCCCCGAGCACGTCGTAGCCGAGACCCCAGCGCTCCAGCGTGCCGGGCCGGAAACTCTCGACCACGACATCGGCCGTGCGCGCCAATTCCAGGAAGATGTCGCGCCCCGCCGGGACACGCAGATCGAGGCTCACGCACCGCTTGTTGCGGGCGTGCACGGTCCAGAAGTACTGGTGGCCGCCACCGGCCGCCTGCCCCCAATCGCGAAGGGGGTCGGGACGATCCGGCGCTTCGATCTTGATGACGTCGGCCCCCATATCGCCGAGCAGGCGCCCGCAGTACGGCCCCGCGATCAGTGTCCCCAGCTCGAGCACGCGGAAGC
This sequence comes from Nocardia sp. 852002-20019_SCH5090214, assembly GCF_001665865.1. NCBI lineage: Bacteria > Bacillati > Actinomycetota > Actinomycetes > Mycobacteriales > Nocardiaceae > Nocardia > Nocardia sp. 852002-20019_SCH5090214. The sequence goes on from NZ_LZMK01000372.1 coordinate 59,199, forward strand.
CGTCGAGCGGTCCGGCCGTCGGGTGCGCGGTATCGGCCTCGCCGTCGCCCGCGTCGGGATGTGCGGTGACCGGTGGGTCCGTTCTCATACTGCCTCCTGTCGTGTGCGGGACACCCGCACCCCGCGAAAATGCCGTTATCTGTCGTCCGGATCGAGACCCAGTGCGCTGACCGACATCTGGTCGAGGGTGTTCAGCAGCGCGTCCTCGTCGGCGTCCTCGCCCTGGATCAGCCACAGGTAGAGGGTGTGGTCGACCATCGCGGACATGGCCCGCGCGGCCAGTTCCGGATTCAGCGACACGCGAACCAAGCCCTCGCGCTGCCAGCGGGCGATCGACTGCGCGGTGCGCTCGATGAGTTGGCGCCGATGTTCGTGGCGCAGCCGCCGGAACTCCTCGTTGAAGGTCGCGACCTGTTCGACGATCGCCATCATCCGGGCATTGCGCCGGTAGGCCGCGTAATAGGACCGATTGGCGGCGATGAGCCGGGCGGCCGGCGAGAGTCCCGCGGGCGTGGGTTCGCGACGGTGCATATCGTCGAACAGCCGCGTGCTCAACTCGCCGAACACATGTTCCTTGGACTCGAAATAGCGGTAGAAGGTGCCGTAGGAGACGCCCGCCTCCTCGCTGATCTGTTCCACTCGGGTATCGAGGAATCCGACGGTCTCGAACACCTTGCGCGCCGCGTCCAGCAATGCGTCGCGTGTCTTGCGGCCCCGGGGCGTCAGGTTGTCGACGGGGGTGGGCGCGCTATTGACAGATGACTTCGGCACGGATCACACTATCCACGAACATGACATGACTGTCAAGTCATTTCAGCCGGGAGAATCCCAGCTCACAGTAGAGGTGCGGACCCGTCACGGAGGTCGAATCGGCACCACAGCGGAAGGACTGCAATGAGCGCCGCCAACCCGAAATACGAACTACGCGGAATCAATCATCTCGCCCTGGTGTGTTCCGATATGCGCCGGACGATCGAGTTCTACTCCGGCACCCTGGGCATGCCGTTGATCAAAACCATCGAGCTGCCGCACAACCTCGGTCAGCACTTCTTCTTCGACTGCGGCGGCGGCAACACCATCGCCTTCTTCTGGCTCGCCGACGCGCCCGATGCCACCCCCGGACTGGCCGCGCCCAAAGGACTTCCGGACGAGGGGGAGTTGGTGAGCGGAGTGGGCTCGATGAACCATGTGGCGTTCGCCGTGCCGCCGGAACTGTTCGACGACTATTACCAGCGGGTGCAGGCCGAGGGCATCAAGGTCAGCCGGGTCCTCAATCACGACGACAGCCCCGCGGGAGTCTCCCGCGATGTGCACCCCGGAACCTTCGTGCGGTCGTTCTATTTCCAGGACCCGGACGGCGTACTGCTCGAATTCGCCTGCTGGACCAGAACTTTCACCGAGGCCGATGTCTCACATGAGCCGAAGACCGCCGCCGATCGCCGCGCCGCCGCCGAACTCTGACCCCGATCCACCCTCCGCGAAACCGCACTACCGAGAGGTTCGAAACATGCCCCGCCTGCGTGAAGTCCCGCGCGCCGAAGTTACCGACGAGCGGATCCTGTTCTATTACGACCGGCTGTTCGGACCCGACCGCGATCCGGCCGTCGACCACGGCACCGTCCACGCCACCCCCGGCGACTGGTGGACCGTCTTCGCGCAGTCACCGGAGGTGTTCCGGCACGCGGTCCGGGGATTCGCCGTCTACCGCAACTCCCGCCTGGATCCGTTACTGCGCGAACTGGGACAGTGCCGGGCCGGATACGCGCGCGGCAGTCAGTTCGTGTTCTCCCAGCACTGCAAGCAGATGCGGTCGCTGGGTGCGCCCGAGGAGAAGATCGCGGCCATCCCGTCCTGGCAGATCAGCGACTGTTTCTCCCAACTCGAGCGCGCGATTCTGGCCTACACCGACTGCCTGGTCCACGATGGCGGACGGGTGCCGGACGAGGTGTTCGCGGTCCTGCGAGCCAACCTCAGCGATCCGGAGATTCTGGAACTGACCTACATCACCGCGCTGTACGACATGCACGCCACGATGTGCCGCGCCCTGCGGCTGGAATTCGACGATCGCCCGGAACCCGTTGCGGAGGTGCAGATTCCGGAAGGTGTCGAGGTGCGTGATCTGTCGGCCGACCTGTCGGGGGAGTAGCGCGAACCGGAAAGGCCGCCCCGCCGGCATCGGCGAGGCGGCCTTTCCTTGCGGCCGAACGGCTTCGGTTACGCCGACGGGCCGGGGGTCGCCTCGGCGCCGTCACGGAGCGCGGCGATCGTGTCGATCCGCGCGATTGCTTCCTCGATGATGCGGTCGATCAGCTCGGCCACCGTGGGCAGATCGTCGATGATGCCGGCGACCTGGCCCGACGCCAGCACACCCGCGTGCGTATTGCCCTCCACCAGACCGGCTTTCAGCAGCATGGGAGTGTTGGCGGCCATGATCACCTGCGACCAGGTGAGGTCCTTCTGCTTGCGCATGGCAAGGCCGTCCTTGATCATGGTCGACCATTTCATGCCGGTCATACCCTTGAACTTGACGGCGTTCGAGACCGCGGCGACGAGGCCGCGATAGCTGCCCGAATGTTCCAGCTTGTCGACCAGTTCGGTGTTGAGCACGCGGTGCGGCATGCCGTCGACCTTCAGTGAGACGACCGTGTCCTGCAGACCGCGCGAAAGGTACTGCTGTTTCACCGAATCCGGCACACTCGAGTCCTGGGTGAGGAGGAACCGGGTACCCATCGCGACGCCCGCCGCGCCGTAGGCCAGGGCGGCGGCCAGACCGCGGCCGTCGAAGAATCCGCCGCCGGCCACGACCGGAATATCGACCGCGTCCAGTACCGAGGGCAACAGCAGCGTGGTAGCCACCGAACCGGTGTGCCCGCCGCCCTCACCGCCCTGCACGATCACCGCGTCCGCGCCCCATGAGGCGACCTTGACCGCATGCTTGGCCGCGCCGATGGACGGCATGACCACGACACCGTTGTCCTTCAGGCGCGCGATCAGTTCCTTCTTGGGGGCCAGCGCGAACGAGGCGACCTTCACGCCCTCGCGGATCATCAACTCGATCCGGTCGGGCGCGTCGGACAGGTCGGCGCGGATGTTCACACCGAAGGGCTTGTCGGTCTTGGCCTTCGTCTTGGCGATCGCGACCTCGAGTTCCTCGAGCGTCATCGTCGCCGAGGCCAGGATGCCCAGGCCGCCGGCGTCGGCGGTCGCGGCGACCAGACCCGGCCCGGCCACCCAGCCCATCCCGGTCTGCACGATCGGATGCTCGATGCCGACCAGCTCGGTCAGCGGAGTCCGCAGCCGGCCGCTCACGAGGCCACTTCCTTTTCCCGGATTCCCTTGGGATCCAGCACCGTCCGAATGATCCGCAGTTCCTCCTCGGTGGGCGTGCGAGTCACCTCGGCGCTGTCCAGTCCGGCCACCTCGAACGCGGTGTTCTCGGCGACCTCGTCGGCGGTGACCCCCGGATGCAGCGACAGCGCCCGCAGGGTGTGGCCGGGACCGCCGAAGTCGAACACGCCCAGATTGCTGATCACCCGATGCAGGTGGTGGAACCGGTACGCCGGATTCTCGGGATCGATCTTGTCGTAACCGATTCCGCACACGATATCGACGGTCTCGCAGAACACGCGCTTGCTGTGCTTGGGCACGAAGTAGCTGGTCGCGTGGTTGATGGTGTTACCCGGTGCGCCGCGCACACCGAACATCTGCCGGCTCGGCTGCTGCAGCGCTCCGAAGGCGGACAGATTCTGGTTGCCGTAGCGGTCGATCTGGTTGGCGCCCATGACGACATGGCGCCGCCCGGAAGCCACGACGTCGAACACCTTGCCGAACGGAATCCAGCCCTCGGTGGGAGCCTTGGCGCCCAGAGCGGGGGTTTCGGCGAGCAGCAGGGACTCACCGTCGGAGATCAGCAGATCCGGTTCGAAGGTCAACCGTGCCAGCCGGGCCCCGATGGTGGGGGTCGGCGACATCGGGCTGGCCATGATCTCACCTGCGCCGCGGAAGATCTCGGCGCAGGCGACCGCGCACACCTCGGCGCGGGTCACAGTGGTGGTGTCGCTCATCGGCGCTCCTCGGATCGGACGGGGGCCTGGTCGAAACGCACACTCATCACGCCCGGGCGGGTGAACACCACGCGCATCCGGGTGCGAATCGAATGCTGGTCGCGGTGTGCGGAAGTGGTTGTCTGCTCGCTCATTTCACCTGCTCCGCCGCGAATTCTGCGACCGCGGAACGATACTCGTCCTCGGTCACGTCCAGATAGCGGGCCTTGAAGGCCGCCCAGGTCTCGGGATCCTTGGCCGCCTCGACGTAGTGGCGCTGGAACTTCTCGTCGCGGCCGTAGCTGCCGGAGAAGGTGAAGTGCGCGCCGTCCGGCGCCTCCACGACGCCGTCGACCATCATGCGATTGAGGATGATCGCCTGGTTCGGAACGGCTTTCACCAGTTCCTCGGTCTCGACCAGCCGATCCACCGACAGGAACCGCCGCTCCGCGGCCAGGCAGTAGAGATCGTCCATGTACGGGTCGACGCCGGTGTAGGCGGCGTTGCCGTGCTTGTCGCCGATGTCGAGGTGGACGAACGCGGCGTCCAGGGTCAGCGCCGGCATCGCGACCAGGGTTTCGGTACGGCCGTCGGCATCCGGATACGGTGACTGGACCGTCCGCAGTTCACCGTCCCAGAACGTCAGCACGTCCGACCCCAGCCCGGCGCGGGTGGGCAGGAACGGCAGCCGGGCCGCGGCCGCCTGCAGGCCCGATTTGACCATGCCCTCGTCCATTTCGCGGGAAACCAGCTCACCGCCGGTGCGCGCCTTGGCGAACCAGGGATCGTAGAACGGCGCCGAATCCAGGGATACGAATCCGTAGTAGGCCTTGCGCACCTTGCCCGCCGAACACAGCAGACCGAGATCCGGCCCGCCGTAGGTCACCACGGTCAGGTCGGTGACGTCCGAGCGCAGCAGCGCCCGCACGAACGCCATCGGCTTACGCCGCGAACCCCAGCCGCCGAGGCCGATGGTCATCCCGCTGCGCAGCTGGGAGACGGCCTCCTCCAACGACATCCGCTTGTCGCGCATGCTCATCGCACCTCCTGTGTCTTGCGGGACACCCCGCACCCGGTCGGCCCGATGCGCGGGCTGCGCATTGTGGCTCATCGTGCCTCCTGCTGTGTCATGCGGGACACCCGCACCCGGTCGGCCCGATGCGCGGGCTGCGCATTGTGGCTCATCGTGCCTCCTTCTTGGCCGCCAGATCCTCGTCGAACCGCGCCCGGATCTCATCGGCCACACCGGCGAGATTCAGCTCGAAGGTGAAGCCCTGTTCGAAGCGGTAGCTGCGGTGCACATCCTGCAGATCGATGCCGTTGAGCGCGCGCTTGGCGGCCCGGATGACCCGGCCGTCCTTGGCGGCGATGTTCTTCGCGACTTCCAGTGCGGCGGAATCGAGTTCGGCCCGCGGCACCACCTTGTGCACCGAACCGAAGTGGTGCAGCTGCTGTGCGGTGACGGTGGAGGCGGTGTAGAACAGCGTGCGCATCATGTGCTGGGGGACCAGCCGGGCCAGGTGGGTGGCCGCACCCAGTGCGCCGCGCTCGACCTCGGGCAGCCCGAAGGTGGCGTCGTCGGAGGCGACGATGACATCGGCATTGCCCACCAGGCCGATGCCGCCGCCGAGGCAGAAGCCGTTCACCGCGGCGATCACCGGCACCGGGCAGTCGTAGACCGCGCCGAAGGCGTCGTAGCAGCCGTGGTTGGCGTCGATGAGCGTCTGATGGCCCGGGTTGCGCTGGATCTCCTTGATGTCGACCCCGGCGTTGAAGCCGCGGCCCTCGGCGCGGAGCACGACGACCTTGGTCTCCGGGTCGCGCCCGGCCTCGCGAATCGCATCGGCCACGCCGAACCAGCCCGCGGTGGGCAGTGCGTTGACCGGCGGATAGTCGATCGTGACGACCTCGATGCCCGAGGTCTCGGTGTGACGGTTGATCCCCATCGCATGTCCATTCGTTGGCAAAACAAGCAAGTGCTTGGTAGGTTAGCACGGTGGCAATCGAAGTGGACCTGTCCGGATCGGTAGTTCTCGTGACGGGCGGGGTCAGGGGCGTAGGCGCCGGCATCAGCCGGGTATATCTGGACGCCGGCGCGACGGTCGTGGTGTGCGCCCGCCGCCCCGGTGAGGCGGCGATCGTGAGCTCCGGCCGCACCGCCGAATTCCTGCCGTGCGATGTGCGCGACGGTGAGGCGGTGACCGGGCTGATCGAGACGATCGTGCAGCGCCACGGCCGGATCGACCATGTCGTGAACAATGCCGGTGGGGCGCCGTTCGCCCCCGCCGCCACCGCCTCCCGCAATTTCCATGCCAAGATCGTGGAGCTCAATCTGCTTGCCCCCCTGCTGGTTTCGCAGGCGGCCAATGCCGTGATGCAGCAGCAGCCCCAGGGCGGCTCGATCGTGATGATCTCGAGCGTCAGCGGCCATCGTCCCTCGCCCGGCACCGCCGCCTACGGCGCGGCCAAGGCCGGTCTGGACAGTCTGGTGTCCTCGCTGGCGATCGAGTGGGCGCCGAAGGTGCGGGTCAATTCGGTGATCGTCGGGATGGTCGGCACCGAATCCAGCCATCTGCACTACGGCGACGATGCCGGGATCGCGGCTGTGGAGGCGACCGTGCCGCTGGGGCGGCTGGCGACACCCGAGGACATCGGCCGGGTCGCGGTCTTCCTGTCCTCCCCGCTGGCCGGCTACGTCAACGGCGGATCGCTCATCGTGCACGGGGGTGGGGAACGTCCCGCCTTCCTGGACGCGGCGACCGTCAACGACGCGCAACCGGCCGCGCGATAACAGCCGCCACCTGGCGACCGGGCCCCCGCTTCGCGACGAAAACCCTTACCGCACCGAGGAAATGAGAGCAGCAGATATGACCGACAACTCCGAGCGGATCTGTGCAGGACGCACCGTGATCGTCACCGGCGCCGGCCGCGGAATCGGCCGGGCCCACGCGTTGGCCTTCGCCGCGGCGGGCGCCAACGTGGTGGTCAACGACCTGGGCGCGGAACTGGACGGCGCCCCCAGCGCCGATTCGCCCGCCGCGCAGGTGGTCGAGGAGATCGTGCAGGCCGGTGGCCGGGCCGTCGTCAACGGTGACGACGTGGCGGACTGGGCCGGTGCGAAGCGGCTGATCGGCCAGGCTGTGGAGACCTTCGGCGGCCTCGATGTGGTGGTGAACAACGCCGGTATCGTGCGCGACCGGATGCTGGTCAATCTGGCCGAGGACGAGTGGGATGCCGTGATCCGCGTCCATCTCAAGGGCCACTTCGCGACCATGCGTCATGCCATCGAGTACTGGCGCGCGGAATCCAAGGCCGGTCGCGCCCGCGACGCCCGCATCATCAACACGAGCTCGGGTGCCGGTCTGCAGGGCAGCGTCGGACAGGGCAACTACGCGGCGGCGAAGGCCGGTATCGCGGCGCTGACCATCACTGCCGCAGCGGAATTCGGGCGCTACGGGGTCACCGTCAACGCCATCGCGCCGTCCGCGCGCACCCGCATGACCGAAACCGTCTTCGCCGATATGATGGCCCGCCCCGACGACGGCTTCGACGCGATGGCGCCGGAAAACGTCTCGCCCCTGGTGGTCTGGCTGGGCAGCCCGGATTCGGCCGGTGTCACCGGGCGCATGTTCGAGGTCGAGGGCGGCAAGGTGGCATTGGCCGACGGCTGGCGCCACGGTGTCGCCGAGGACCGCGGTGCACGGTGGCGGCCGTCCGAATTGGGACCGGTGGTGCGTGAGTTGATCGCCAAGGCAACCGATCCCGAGCCGGTCTACGGAGCCTGAGCACCGCAATCCTCACAGCAACGATCCGCGCCGGTGAGATCGCGTTCCGCCGCATCCTTCCCGCGGCCGCGATCCGCCGGCGCCGGTTTGTGAATTGCCTTGTGCCCGTGCCGATGACGTCCTCTTTTCGGTTCGCCGACGGCGAGTGGGCTGGGTCACCGCGGCAGCCGATTCCGCTTTCCGCGACGCGACGGGTGATCGGCCTCACATGATCTCGCTGCGCGAGCAAACTGTCGGCAGTTAAGATGGGCCGGCATTCGTTCGGTCCCGGAGGTTTGTAGCGACCGGGGAGAAATCTGCGCTGAGAAGTTGAGGGAAGGCAAGCGCATGACCATGGGTCGCATCGCGCGCGTTGTTGCGGTAGCCGGATTGATCGGCAGTTGCGGGGTCCTCGGCCCCCTGGTGGCCAACGCTCAACCAGCCACCCCTGCTTCCGCCCCGCACCCCTCGCCGACAGCCCCGCACAGCTCGCCCTCCGGCAATCCGAGCGCCGCGCAGCCCGATGCCGCGACGCCCGTTCGAGATTCCGCAGCTCGGCCGAGTGCCACCGCGTCAGCGCCCGATGATCCGGCGGGCCGGGTCACCCCGGTGTCGCAGCCCGCGGCCGGGCCCGGCGTGGTGGCACAGCAGGGGCCGTCCGGTTCGGCGGGGCCCACTCCGTCCGAAGACGGTCAGTACGACGGCCATCTGACCATCCCCGGACGCTCGACCACGTCGTCGACGCCGGCGCCGTCGCAGGTTTCCGCACCGCCGCCGCCCATCACGCCGACTCCGGTTGCCGGTGAAGGCTTTGCGGGCCTGGCGAGCATTCTGGGCACCGGCTCGGCCGCGGTCGGATCGGCGGCCGCGGGTTCGGCCGCGTCCGGCTCGGCGCTGACCGGTTCGGCGTTGGGCGGAACCGGTTCCGCCGCAACGGGTTCGGTGGGCGCGGCCACGGGATCCGCCCTGGCCGGAACCGGCTCCGCGGCCGCCGGTACCGGATCGGCCGCTGCCGCAACGGGTTCGGCGGCTACCGGTTCCGCGCTCGCGACCACCGGATCGGCCGCCGCCGGAACCGGTGCGCTGCTGGCCGGGCTGCTCGGCACGGGCTCCGCCGCCACCGGATCCGCGCTCGCGGGCCTCGCCGGGACAGGTTCCGCCGCAACGGGTTCCGCGCTGGCAACGCTGCTCGGCACCGGCTCCGCGATCACGGGATCGGCTGCGGTGGGGTCGGCCGCCGCGATGTCGCCGTTGCTGCTTCTGCTTCTGCTGCAGCCGGTTCCGCCCCCGCCGGTACCGGCAGCGCCTCCGCTCGCCATCCCGCCGGTGCCGCCGGTCCCCGCCGTCCCCGCGGTGCCGGGTGCGCCTGTCGTCGCCGCACTCCCGGCGCCCGCCGCGGTCCCGCCCGCGGCGCCACCCGCACCAACGGCTCCTGCCCCGGCGGACCCGGCGCCCGCACTGGCCCAGTCGAATCCAGCCGTGCGTCCTACCGCGGCCAGTAGCGGCCTGCCCGAGGTCAAGACGCTGGCCGTGCTCGGCGGCGTGATCGCCATGGCGCTGGCCGCGGCCGGCTCCGGCGCGGTGAGTTTCCAGAGCGCCTCCGCCGCGCAGGCGCGCGTCGACGCCGCACGCGCGGAATTCTTCGGACCGAGGGCCTGAGGGGGCGCGAGATGACCGAGAGCCGGATTCAGACGGGCCGCTCCTACCGCCGCGTCGCCGCCGCCGTCGACGCGGTGTGCGCGGTCGCCGCCGATTTCGACGCCACCACGTTGGAGGAGGTGGTCCTCGCGATCTCCGCCGAACGCGGCCGCCTGATCGAAATCGCCGACGCCCAGCTCGGACCGGGTGTCTGCGGTCAGCGCCGCAGCTATCCGGACAAGGACGTGATCGTGCTGGCCGCCGCCCTGCCCAGCCGCGACCACACCCTCGCGCACGAACTGGGCCATGTGGTCTTCGACCACCCGGGTGAACCGGCCGCCGAGGTGACGCTCGAGGCCAGCGACGATCTGATCGCCTACATGCTGTCCCAGCGCGCGCATCAGCGGATCGTCGACGACGGGCGCGACGATCAGTACGAGTGGGAGGCCGAAACCTTCGCCGGCATGCTGATGACCCGCCTGCGCGTCTTCAACAATCGCGGCGCCGGGGTCTCGGTGCTCCGATTCGACGAGGCTCTCGGATGACCGAGGGGACCGGAGGCGGCAGCGTGCGTAACCACGGAGGGCCCCTCGGACATCCGCAGAAGACTCGGATGACCGAGGGGACCGGAGGCGGCAGCGTGCGTAACCACGGAGGGCCCCTCGGACATCCGACGACAGGCACGGGGTAGAAACATGACGTTCTGGTTGACTGCGCTGTTGGTGTGGATGGCGGCCGGCGCCCGCATCGGTCGTGTCCTGGTGAAGCCCGCGACCACGGCCCGGGTGGCGATCGTGATCGCGGTCGCGGCGGTGGCCGCCGCGGCCACCCTCGGCATCCCGGAGATCGCGGTCGCGGTGGATCACGCACTGCCGCAGGGGATCAACGGCCAGGCCCTGGCCGACCGGCTGGTGGCGGCGACCTGGCTGCTGTTCGCGGTGGCGACGTCGGTGGTCGCGGCCGCCGCCTGGCCGGTGGTCTCGCGCCGGAATCTTCGTCAGATCGCCTGGCTGGTCTACGGTTTCGGCGCGCTCGTCATCGCGGCCACCATCGGATGGTCGATTCTGTTCGGCTGGGTCATGACCTTGCTCGGCGGCGTCTTCGTCGCCGTGACCGGCCTGCGCAATCTGGACTGGACGGCGCTGGGGCGCGGTATCGCGCTCTACACCGCCGGCACGGTGGTCGCGGGAGTCCTTGCCGCGCTGTCGATTCGGCGCCTGGCGATCGGTGAACAACCCGCGCGCCCCGGCGATCCGGGCTGGTTCTGGCCGGCCTGGCAGCTCGCGAGTCTGCTGATCGCGGTCGGTGCGGTGTGGATCGTGATCGAGCTCTGGGTGCGGGCGCGCCTGCTGCTGCGCCAGATTCGGACCCTGCATCGCACCATGATCAAGCGCTTCCCCGAGGTGGTGGCGCACGAGCAGACGGTGTCGGCCACTCAGCTCAAGGCTTCCGATCAGGTCGCGCAGATCATGGACGCGCTGTATCTGCAGACCGGCGGCGGTATGGAACTGGCGGCGGCCGGGGTGCCCGCGCGTTCGGTCACCGAACGTGCCGAGCGGGTGGCCCGCTGGGCCCGCAATCCGCTCGGTGACGAGATCGTCGACGCCCGCTGGATCGCACCGCCGGAGGGATTGAGCCCGCGCGGCTGGGTGCAGGCGATCGCCCGCGCCTTCGAGCGCACCGTGTCCGAGCCGATACCTTCGGGGCCGAAACCTCCAGGGCCGAAACCCGCAGTCGCGTAGCGTCCCGAGCCGGCGTACGGAGCCTGATCGCGGCAACCCGCTCGGCAACGACACACGCCCGCCGGATCGCGCAACGGTGCCTCCTTCCCATCGCCATGATCCGCACGGGTCGACGATTCCGCGCGCCGCGGCGCGACGAGCATTCGGGCTCAACCGATCTCGCTGCGCGAGCGAACTGTCTGAAGTTAGGATGTGCCGCATCGCGAGGTCCCGGCGATGGGTTGTGGCGACCGGGTAGAGATCTGCGCTGAGAACTCGAGGGAAGGCGAGCGCATGACCATGGGGCGGGTAGCGCGCGTTGTTGCGGTCGCCGGAATGATCTGTAGTTGTGCGGTTCTCGGCCCCCAGGTAGCCGCCGCTCACCCAGCTCACAACAATCCGGCTCGGCCGAATCCGGGTCAGCCCCATCCAGGTCAGCCGAATCCGGGTCAGCCGAATCCGGGTCACGCCCAACCATCCCATCCGCCCGCATCTCAGCCGAACGCCGCAATGGAGCAGGGCTCCGCAGATTCCCGGCCGACTGGTCCCGGTGCCGAAGCACGGCAGCAGCCGGGCGCGTCCGCACCGGGTGCGGGGGGCCTACTCCGGCAGACGATAACCAGAACCATGGCAATCTCGACGCCCCGGGAGGCGCTACGACCTCGTCGGCGCCGGCTCCGGCAGGGTTGCCCGGACCGGCGGCCCCTGGTTCCCTCCTGGCCTCGCTGACCGGAACGGGCCCCGCCGCAACGGCTTCCGAATCGGCTATTGTGATCGACCCCGGGCCCCCGGTTACCGGACCGGCCGCGATCAGGGCCGCTGCCGCGAGGTCGCCGCTGCTGATTCTCGTACTGCCGCACCGGGTTCGGCGGCGCGGGGTTCCCGCGCGACCGACGCCGGTGCTCCCGACGATGCCGCGGGTCCCCGCCGGTCCCCTGCCTCCGGTCGACGTCGCCGCCCCACCCGCGCCGGCCGCGGTCCCGCG
>NZ_LZMK01000373.1:0-586 GCF_001665865.1 Nocardia sp. 852002-20019_SCH5090214
AGATTTTGCGGTCGGCGTTTTGATTCGCCGCGAAATCCTCGGACCAGTCGCGATCGCCGCTCTTGAACAGCGGCGGCGTCCCGCCGGGCACAGCACTCTCCTGCGGCGGAACCGGCAGCGGTTCGTCTCGGCTCCAGAGCTGGCCAGGCGGTTCGGTCCCGGTGGTGAGGAAAACGGCTGTCGCCCTCACACGTTGCTGACCGTCTTGCGACAGTGCCGCGTCGGCAACAGTGATTCGAGATCCTCGACGGACCACCGTGCTGCGCAGATCGAACGCGGCGTTGTCGACCGGTTGATACAGGTCGACTGTGAGTCGAGCGGGGATGAAGCCCTCCGGGCAGTGGGTCTCGAGTTCCCGGGCGAGCATGCCGGCCACGGCTGTTCCGCTCAGTTTGGTCGGCGTCCATGGGCTGACGGCGAGTTTCTGGGCGACGAGTCGACCATCGCGTTCGACGAAGAAGCTCAGCATCTGTGTTCGGTCCCCTCCGAAATCCGTTGACACTCAGAAGTGAAACACGTTACAGCCGCAGCTGCGGAGCGTGGTGCTGGCAGTGCCTGCGCATCTGGGGTACACCCCAACACCAGA
>NZ_LZMK01000374.1:0-23701 GCF_001665865.1 Nocardia sp. 852002-20019_SCH5090214
GGGGGGAGGATGAACGGAACCAAAATAAATATTTGGCACTGACATTCATCGACACACTATTGAGTTCTCAAAGAACACACGCAATCACCATCTCCCAGATTTTCATCTGTTCGATCGGCGAGGCAACTTTTCCAGCTTAGCTCAACCATCGGACCCGAACCAAATCGGGGTCTCGGTCGAACCAGTGTGATCGTCAGGCGCTCCCCGTACTACCTCGTTGTCCCCTTGCCTTTCGGCCCGGGGTTGGTGTCCGTGTCGCTCTGACCTGGAATAAGTTACGTGGCGGTTGATTCTATGTCAAATCGCCTGGTCAGGAAGGTCTTTCGGATGTACGCCCGACTACGCCGGCGTGCCGACCCGTTCCACCTCGGCGCCCAGCGAGCGCAGGTTCTCCACGAAGTGCGGGTAGCCGCGGTCGATATGGAACACGTCGTGCACCTCGGTGACGCCGTCAGCGACCAGACCCGCGAGGACCAGACCCGCGCCGGCGCGAATATCCGACGACCACACCGGCGCACTGGACAGCCGCGGGATGCCCCGGACCACCGCGTGATGGCCGTCGGTGCGGGCGTCGGCGCCCAGGCGGATCATCTCCTCGACGAAACGGAAGCGCGCCTCGAAGATGTTCTCGGTGATCATGGACGTCCCGTCGGCGATGGTCGCCAGGCCGATCGCCATCGGCTGCAGATCGGTGGGAAAGCCCGGGAACGGCAGGGTGGAGAAGTTCACCGCGCGCGGCCGCTCCGGTTGTTCCACCCGGAAACCGTTGGGTTCGAACGTGATTCGCGCACCCGCCGAACGCAGTTTGTCCAGCACCAGCGAGAGGTGCTTGGGGTTCAGGCCGGTGACGCGCACGTCGCCCCTCGTCATCGCGGCGGCGATTCCCCAGGTCGCGGCCACGATCCGGTCACCGATCACCTGATGGGTGGTGGGCGCGAGTTTGCGCACGCCGGAGATGGTGAGCACCGAGGTGCCTGCGCCGTCGATGCGGGCGCCCATCCGGGTGAGCATGGTGCACAGGTCGACGATCTCGGGTTCGCGCGCGGCGTTGTCGATCACCGTCTCCCCCTCCGCGAGGACCGCGGCCATGAGGATGTTCTCGGTCGCGCCGACCGACGGGAAATCCAGCCGGATGCGCGCACCCTGCAGCTCGTCCGCGCGCGCGACCAGGCAGCCGTGCTCGATTTCGCTGGTCGCGCCGAGCAGTCGCAGACCGGCCTGATGCATGTCGAGTGGACGGGACCCGATCGCATCACCGCCGGGCAGCGCGACGACCGCGCGCTTGCACCGCGCCATCAGCGGCCCCAGCACGCAGACCGAGGCGCGGAACTGCGTCACCGCCGGGAAGTCGGCGTGATACTTCGGCTCGGCCGGGGTGGTGATGGCGACCACCGATCCGTCGACGGTGACATCGCAGCCCAAACCGCGCAGAACCTCCGCCATCAGCGGTACGTCGAGGATGTCCGGGCAGTTGGTGATCGTCGTCGTGCCTTCGGCCAACAGGGCGGCGGCCATCAGCTTGAGGACGCTGTTCTTCGCGCCACCCACTGCGACCTCGCCGACCAGCCGACTGCCCCCGGTCACCAGAAACCGTTCACTCACGGGGGCCAGCCTAACGGGAGGGCTGGTCGGTCGCGGCCGGTCCGCCGGTCTCCGATCCCCCGGGCCGCCACAGCACGTCGCCGTCCGGGTTGGCCACCCGGCCGAGGATGAACAGCAGATCGGACAGCCGATTGAGGTATTTCGCGGGCAACACGCTGATGTCGTCCGGATGTGCGTCCACCGCCGCCCACGCCGCGCGTTCCGCCCGGCGCGCCACGGTGCGGGCCGTGTGCAGCAGCGCGGCCAACGGCGTGCCGCCGGGCAGGATGAACGAATTCAGCGGAGCAAGTTCGGCATTGAACTCGTCACACCAGCGTTCCAGCCGGTCGATATAGGACTGGGTGATCCGCAGCGGCGGATATTTCGGATCCGGCACGACCGGGGTGGACAGATCGGCGCCGGCGTCGAACAGATCGTTCTGCACCTGGCGCAGCACCTCGGCGATGCGCGATTCCGGTCGGCCGAGGGCGAGAGCCACACCGAGTGCGGCGTTGGTCTCGTCGCAGTCGGCGTAGGCCACCAGCCGCGGATCGGTCTTCGGAACCCGGGAGAAGTCGCTCAAACCGGTGGTGCCGTCGTCTCCGGTCCGGGTATAGATCTTGGTCAGATGCACACTCATTGCTGGTGACCACCTACTTCTGGGTCAACGTCCCGGTCGGCGCCGGATGCGTTCGGAGGGCCGCGATTCGACCCAGGACAGGAATGCCGTCAGCGCCGGCCGATCCAGGGCGAGTTCATAGCTGCCGTCACCGTCGGAGACCGCGATCACGACGATGTCGTCGGTCATGATGTCGTACTCGTCGCCCACCGGAGAACGCCGATCGACCACTTCGATGCCCAGCCGCCGGATGGTCGAATCCGGTCCCACCTTCAGGCTGGTGAGCTTGTAGAAGACGAGCCGGGATTCGCCGTAGCGAATCAGGCCGTGCCGCCACCCTTGACCACCCTGCGCCGGAAGGACGCGCAGAATCGCCGCGGTTCCACCTCGGCGCAACATGATCAGGCGATACAGCGACACCAGCGCTACGCCGACCAGCAGCAGCACCAGAATGATCAGAAGCACCATCCCGGTCCGCAATCCAGGTCCGTCCCTTCGCTTCGCCCCTGTGCCGTCGCCAGCGCCGTGCCATCCCCGAACAAGGCCGCTCCCGCAGCGAGTCTACAAACCAGGGCGCCGCGGCACACAGCCGGTACATCCGTTCCACAAACGAGGATATCGGCCGATTCGCCGATCCGGAGGAAGGTGATCAGAGGCACACTCGCGCAAGGGCATTCGAAGCCCGTCAGGGTTGGCTGTGCGCGGGTTCACGATGGGTCTCGTATTCGCCCGCCGGCATCGGGTCGCGCTCAGGACAGGGTGGAGGGCGCACCCCCGGACGGTCACCCCGGCGAGGGTGTGGCCGATTCATCACCAGCGAAATTCCGGCAGAAACGCCGGGTGGCGGCCCGGAGATCCGGACCGCCACACGGTTGCGCTATTCCGTTGTCGCCCTGAGGCGTTCGCGTCAGGCGCTCATCGCTTCCACCGCGCGAATTCGCGCGGTCGCCGCGTTCTGTTCCTGCTCCGAGGCATTCGGATCGGCCAGGACCGCGCGGGCGGCGTCGAGATCGATATCGCCCGCGAATTCCGCCGATTCGGCGAGAATCCGGACCGCCTCACCGGTGCACGAGAAGAAACCGCCGTGCACGGCCGCGACGATCCGCTCGCCCTCGGTGCTGTCGATGGTCACGATGCCGCCCTCGACCAGCTGGCCGAGTACGGGCTCGTGGCCGTGCAGAATACCGATCTGACCTTCCGTGGTCTGGGCGCTGACGAAACTCGCCGTTCCCGACCACAGCCGCCGCTCGATGGCGACCAGATCAACTGACATATCCGCCATGGTGGACTACTTCCCGGCGATCTTCTTCGCGGCCGCCTCGACGTCGTCCAGGCCACCGCAGGAGTTGAACGCCTGCTCCGGCAGGTGGTCGAATTCGCCCTTGCAGACCCGCTCGAAGTCGTCGATGGTCTGCTCCAGCGGCACGACCGAACCCGGCTGACCGGTGAACTTCTCGGCCACGATGAAGTTCTGGCCGAGGAACTTCTCCAGACGACGCGCCCGGCCGACCAGGACCTTGTCCTCTTCGGAGAGCTCGTCCATACCCAGAATCGCGATGATGTCCTGCAGTTCCTTGTACTTCTGCAGGATTCGCTTGACCTCGTTGGCCACCGCGAAGTGCCGCTCGCCGACAATCGAGGCCTCGAGGATTCGCGAGGTCGAGGTCAGCGGGTCGACGGCGGGGTAGATACCCTTCTGCGAAATCGGGCGGGAGAGCTCGGTGGTCGCGTCCAGGTGGGCGAAGGTGGTCGCCGGCGCCGGGTCGGTGTAGTCGTCGGCGGGGACGTAGATCGCCTGCATCGAGGTGATCGAACGACCACGGGTCGAGGTGATGCGCTCCTGCAGCTGACCCATCTCGTCCGCCAGGGTCGGCTGGTAACCGACGGCCGAAGGCATACGACCCAGCAGGGTCGAGACCTCGGAACCGGCCTGGGTGAAGCGGAAGATGTTGTCGATGAACAGCAGCACGTCCTGGCCCTGCACATCGCGGAAGTACTCCGCCATGGTCAGCGCGGACAGCGCGACGCGCATACGGGTGCCCGGCGGCTCGTCCATCTGGCCGAAGACGAGGGCGGTGTCCTGAAGGACGCCCATCTCTTCCATTTCCAGGTGGAGGTCGGTGCCCTCACGGGTGCGCTCACCGACGCCGGCGAACACCGACGTACCGGAGAACTCACGCGCGATACGGGTGATCATCTCCTGGATCAGAACGGTCTTGCCGACACCGGCACCACCGAACAGACCGATCTTGCCGCCCTTCACGTACGGGGTCAGCAGGTCGATGACCTTGATGCCCGTCTCCAGGATCTCGGTCTTACCCTCGAGCTGGTCGAAGGCCGGCGGCTGGCGGTGGATGCCCCACTGCTCGCCGTCGCGGCCCAGGCCGGGGGTGTCGAGGCAGTCGCCGAGGGCGTTGAACACGTGGCCCTTGGTGACGTCGCCGACCGGAACCGAGATCGGCTTGCCGGTGTCGGACACCGGGACGCCGCGGACCAGGCCGTCGGTCGGCTGCATCGAAATGGTGCGGACGATGTTGTCGCCCAGATGCTGCGCGACCTCGAGGGTCAGCGTCTTGGCCACCGACGGCAGGGTGACGTCGGCGTGCAGCGCGTTGAACAGATCTGGGATGGCGCCGCGCGGAAACTCGACGTCCACAACGGGGCCGTTGACCCGGACGACGCGGCCTGTGCCAGCGCCCGCCCGGCTTGCGTTTTCTTGCGTGACAGCTGCGGTCATTTGTTCTCTTCCATGGGGGCTAGGGCTTAGTCGCGATCCGAGGACGCAGCCAGCGCGTTCGCGCCGCCGACGATTTCACTGATTTCCTGCGTGATGTTCGCCTGCCGGATCGAGTTCGCCTGGCGGGTCAGGGTATTGACCAGCTCGGTGGCGTTGTCGGTGGCAGCCTTCATTGCGGTGCGGCGCGCGGCCGACTCCGAGGCCGCGGCCTCGAGCAACGACGAGTAGATGCGGGTGTTGATGTACTTCGGCAGCAGGGCGCCGAGCAGCTTGTCCGCATCCGGTTCGAACTCGTAGAGCGAGGTGATCTTCGCGTCCGGCGAGTCGGTGAGCATGTCCTCGCCGAGTTCGAAGTTCTCGTCGATGAAGCTCACCTGGATCGGAGCGAGCCGGCGAACCTCGGGCACCTGCGACAGCATCGAGACGAAGCGGGTGTAGACGATGTGGATCTCGTCCACGCCCTCCATGGTCCCGCCGCCCGGAGCCTCCACCTCGGTCTCGGAACCCGCCATGAACACATCCACCAGGTGATGGCATGCGGCCGAGGCGTCGGTGTAGTGCGGCTGCTGCGAGAACCCGGTCCACGAACCGGCCAGCGGCCGGTTGCGGAACGTGTAGTACGTCAGGCCCTTGTTGCCCATCACGTACAGCACCGGCTCCTTGCCCTCGGAGCGCAGCGTCGTGATGAGCTCCTCGGTGCGCTTGAGCACGTTGGAGTTGTAGCCACCGCACATACCGCTGTCACTGGTGATCACCAGGATGGCGGCGCGGCGCGGAGTGGCCCGCTCGGTGAGCAGCGGGTGGTTGAGATTCGAGGACGCACTGGCCAATTCGCCGAGCACCTTCGTGATCTCTTCCGCATACGGCTTCGCGGCGGCCACCCGGGCCTGGGCCTTGCTGATTCGCGAGGTCGCGATCAGTTCCTGGGCCTTGGTGATCTTCTTGATCGAGCTCACGCCACGAATACGGGAGCGCAATTCACGCAAGTTCGCCATCAGCGGTTCACACTCCCTTCGCGTATCGAATTCGTAGGCATCGTCGGACCCGGCTTACTTCTCGACGTGCTTACGGGTGACCGACAGCGACTCGACCTCTTCGTGGTCCAGCTCGCCGGCCTCGGCCTCGTTGACCACGCGGCTGCCGTCGGAGGCCAGGAAGCCCTGCTTGAAGCGCTCGGTCTCGGTCTTGATCGCGTCGGCGGCCTCGCCCTCGAGGACCTTGCCACCGGCGATCGACTCGAAGGCCTGCGGCGCGGCGCGGTGCAGCGTCTCCAGCAGTTCGGAGTTGAAGCGGCGGACGTCGCCGACCGGCACCGAGTCGTAGTAGCCGGCGTCGACCAGGTAGATCGAGACGATCTGGTCCTCGACGGCGACCGGCGAGTACTGGTCCTGCTTGAGCAGCTCGACCCAGCGGGCACCACGCTCGAGCTGGGCCAGCGAGGCGGCGTCCAGGTCGGAGGCGAAGGCGGAGAACGCCTCCAGCTCGCGGTAGGAGGCCAGCTCCAGACGCAGCGAACCGGCGACCTTCTTCATGCCCTTGGTCTGCGCGGCGCCACCGACACGGGAGACGGAGGTACCGACGTTGATGGCCGGACGCACACCCTTGTTGAACAGGTCGGACTCGAGGAAGACCTGGCCGTCGGTGATGGAGATGACGTTGGTCGGGATGAACGCCGAGATGTCGTTGGCCTTCGTCTCGATGATCGGCAGACCAGTCATCGAACCGGCGCCCATCGCGTCGGACAGCTTCGCGCAACGCTCCAGCAGACGGGAGTGCAGGTAGAAGACGTCACCGGGGTACGCCTCACGGCCCGGCGGGCGACGCAGCAGCAGCGAGATGGCGCGGTAGGCCTCGGCCTGCTTGGACAGGTCGTCGAAAACGATCAGGACGTGCTTGCCCTGGTACATCCAGTGCTGGCCGAGCGCGGAACCGGTGTAGGGCGCGAGCCACTTGAAACCGGCGGAGTCGGAGGCCGGGGCCGCGACGATGGTGGTGTACTCCATCGCACCGTGCGCCTCGAGCGCGGACTTCACGCCGGCGATGGTGGAGCCCTTCTGGCCGATCGCGACGTAGATGCAGCGCATCTGCTTGGTCGGATCGCCGGACTCCCAGTTGGCCTTCTGGTTCAGGATGGCGTCGATGCAGACCGCGGTCTTGCCGGTCTTGCGGTCGCCGATGACCAGCTGACGCTGGCCGCGGCCGATGGCGGTCAGCGCGTCGATGGCGGTGATGCCGGTGGCCATCGGCTCCTCGACCGGCTGGCGCTCCAGCACGGTCGCGGCCTGCAGCTCCAGCACGCGGCGCTCGTCGGCCTCGATCTCGCCCAGGCCGTCGATCGGCTGGCCGAGGGGGTTGATGACGCGGCCCAGGAACTTGTCGCCGACCGGCACCGAGAGCACGTCACCGGTGCGGCGGACCTGCTGGCCCTCTTCGATGCCGTCGAACTCACCGAGGATGACCGCACCGATCTCGTCGGGGTCGAGGTTCAACGCGACACCCAGCACACCGCCGGGGAATTCGAGGATCTCGTTGGTCATCGCCGACGGCAGGCCGCTGACGTGCGCGATGCCGTCACTGGTGTCGGTGACCGTGCCGATTTCCTCGATGGAGGTTTCGGGGGTGTAGCTCTGGGTGTAGCTTTCGATCGCGCTACGGATCTCATCGGGGGAGATCGTCAGCTCCGCCATGGTTCTTCCTGCTCTCGCTGTGGTCTGGAATGTCGGGTGGGTGCCGGGCTCGGGGGCTCGGCTAGGCCAGGGCCTGGCGCAGGCGCTGCAGTCGGCCGACGGCGCTGCCGTCGATGACGTCGTCGCCGATGCGCACGACGACACCGGCCAGCAGTGCCGGATCGACCTGCACGTGGATGGTGACCGGCTTGTCGTAGATTCGCTGCAGCGATGCGGCGAGATGCTCCCGCTGCTGCTGCGTCAGGGCCGTCGCCGAACGAACGTGCGCGACGATCTGCTTGCGCAGCGACGCCGCCAGATCGGACAGCTGGTCGAAGGCGACGCCGACATCACCGCGCGACCGGCCGACCGCCTGCTCGGCCAGCTGCATGGTGACGTCTTCGACCTTCCCGGCGAGCAGCCGCGCCAGCAGGTCGCGCTTGGCGGCCGCCGGCTTACCGCGATCGGTGAGTGCCTGCTCCAGATCCGGGTTGTCTTCGACGGTGCGGCCCAACCGGAACAACTCGTCCTCGACGGCGTCGATACGTCCGCGGTCGGCCGCGGCGCGTAACAGCGCCTCCTGCCCGAGCAGCACCAGGGTGTCGACCAGGTCTCGGGTCCGAGACCAGTCCTGGGCGACGGCAGTGGTCAGCACGGCCTGAGTGGCCGCGCTGATCTTGCCGCCGAACACGCGTTCGGCCAGTTCGGCACGCACCGAACTCGACACCGACTTATCCGCGAGCGCCACACGCAGCGAACGCTGGTCGTCGAGCACGGCGACTACGGCGAACAGTTCGGAGCCCGTCGTGGCGGCGACGGAGTCACTCCCGGTGAGTGCGGCCGAAAGAGCTTCCCTCGCACGGGAACTCGCCTCGCGGCTCGCTGCGTACATGCTTCCCACTTTCACTGTGTTGAATTCCGGGGCCCGGAGTGGTCGGGCGCCGGTGACTTGCGTCACCGACAAGACCTCTCAGGCGCAGGTTACCTTCCGACCCCGATGCCGGCCTTCTGATCCAGCTCGGTGAGGAACCGATCGATGGACGCCGCCTGCTTGGCTTCGTCCGCCACGGACTGCCCGATGATCTTCTCGGCCAGGTCGACCGCGGTGCGGCCGAGCTCGGACCGGAGCTCGGTCACGATCTGCTGACGCTGCGCGTCGAGCTGCGCGTTTCCGGCGGAGACGATGCGATCGGCTTCGGCCTGAGCCTCCGAGCGCAACTGCGCGAGGATCTGCTGGCCCTGGGTACGCGCTTCCTCACGGATGCACGCGGCCTCGAGCCGAGCCTCGGCCAGCTGCTGCTGGTACTGCTGCAGGGTTTCCTGCGCCTCGGCCTGTGCGGCCTCGGCCTTGGCCATGCCGCCTTCGATCTTCTCCGAGCGCTCGTCGAGCACCTTCGTCAATCGAGGAACCACGTACTTGTAGAACAGGATCCCGATGACGACAACGCACACCACCGACCAGACGATGTCGTATGGCTCCGGAATCAGAGGGTTCTTGTCCTCTGCATTCTCGGCGAGCAAGTACATGCTGTTCATCGGAATCAGAAGATGAAGCCGGCGACGAGGCCGATCAGCGCGAGGGCCTCGGTGAACGCGATACCCAGGAACATGTTGGTCCGGATGGTGCCCTGCAGCTCAGGCTGACGGGCGATGCCCTCGATCGCCTTACCGACGACGATGCCGACGCCGACACCCGGGCCGATCGCGGCCAGACCGTAACCGATAGCGCCGTAGCCCTTGACCCGATCCGAGGTCTGGGCGAGTTCGGCGGCCACGTAGGAGAGGCTCATGAGATTTCTTTCCCTTTCTGTTGCCCACCCGCCCGGCGGCCGGTGGGGCAGTTCTTGTGCGGTCGTGCGGTCAGTGCGAGTCGGCGTGCTGCGCGAGGCCGATGTAGACGGCCGTCAGGAGCGCGAACACGTAGGCCTGCAGGAAGATCACCAGGAGTTCGAACAGGGTGAATCCGAATCCCGCGAGCAAGGAGAACGGCGAGAAGATCTTCATCCACGAAGCGGCGTCGAAGAGGAAGAACTGGGTGGCGCTGAAGAACAGCACCAGCATGATGTGACCGGACAGCATGTTGGCCATGAGTCGGACGGTCAGCGTGAACGGACGCAGGATGAAGGTCGAGATGAACTCGATCGGAATCAGCAGCACGTGCAGCGCGACCGGAACATTCGGCACGACGATGGACGAGCGCATGTATTTCCAGAAGCCGTACTTGCGGATACCCACGTAGTTGAAGGCGATATAGGCGATGACCGCCAGCACCAACGGCATACCGACGCGTGCGTTCGAGGAGATGTTCAAGAACGGGATGACGCTGGAGAAGTTCAGGAACAGCACCGTGAAGAAGATCGTGGCGATCAACGGGAAATACCGGCGGCCACTTTCCTTGCCGAGCACCTCTTCGCAGATCTGCTCCCGAACGAACAGCAGACCGATTTCCGCGGCGTTCTGCAGTCCGCGCGGCACCAGGCGCGGGCTCCGGAATGCGAGCAACATGACCGCGACCAGGACTGCCGCCATGATGATGCGAATGAGCATCAAACGGTCGAGCTCGAAAGGCGTCCCCTCGAACAGCACAGCCGGAGGGAAGAAGTCTTGCAGCGAAGGCGCGTGGAACTCGCCCGCCAAAGTGGTGACGCTCAGCGTTCTCTCCCGTGTTCGGGCCGCGAGACATGTTCCATCTCGCGGTTCGATCGGACATTGACGATCAGGTGGGTCGACTCAGGTCGGCTCGAAGTTCGTCAGCAGCTGCGCGGGAAGTCCCGCCGTGGCGTCTGTACGTCGGCGACATCGTCGACGGTGCAGGGCCGGATCTTCTCACCGAAGGACCGGCACGGCAGCAAGCATAACCTCTCGCACCGGCGACGATGCGGTCGGCCCCGTTGGTTCGGATGCTTACGGTAAAGAGTTTACCAAGGTATCTACGACAACGTGTAGGGGGTCTTGTTCACACGTTCGAACGATCTTGGTCGGCGGAGCCCGCGGGCGGGTCGATCACCGGAACACGTTGGCGCAGAAGCCCGTACGTCTCGGCTCCGAGAACAATCAGCAACGCGCCCACGACGGTCAGGAAGAGGGTGCCGGGGCTGTAGAAATCGAACTGGTGCAAGATCGCGACCACGATCATCACGACCAGTATTTTGCCGATCCAGCTCGCCAGCATCACCATGCCCTGAATGCCGGAATCCAATTTCGCGCTGAACAGCACGAGCGCGGCCGTGGTGAGAATGAAGAAACCACCGATCGCGGATCCGATGAGCGCGCCCCAGAAACCGGCCCAGCCCGCGACGACCGAGCCGGCGACGACCGAAACCACCACCAGCACGCACAATCCGGCGATGCCGTAACGCAGCGCTGCTCGTAGTGGCGCGTCGGGGTGCAATTCGGGTGCCGTGCTCACGTCGAGCCACTTTACCCGTTCCTTACTTGCGGCGACCGCGGAGCCCGACCACTTCGCGCAGCGATGGGACGGCCGTCACAACCAAGGCGAAAACCAAACCCGCCGCGAACAGCAGAACCACCACGCGACGGTCCATCAAAGAGGTTCCGACGGCCGCGAATGCGAGCACGCCGACCCACAGATAGATCAACAACACCACGCGACGGTGCGAATGGCCGATCTGCAACAAACGGTGATGCAAATGCATTTTGTCGGGAGTGGAGAAACTCACACCCGCGCGCACGCGACGCACGATTGCCAGCACCAGATCCAATACCGGAATGAACATCACCGCTCCCACCAGCAACAGCGGTGACAGCAGACCCACGATGTCGCGCGGCCCGTATCCGGTGAGCGGAATTCGGCCGGACGCGCCGGTCGACACGGCGGCGAGCATCAAACCGATCAACATCGATCCGGAATCGCCCATGAATATTCGCGCCGGGTGGAAATTGTGTGGCAGAAATCCCAGACATCCGCCCGCCAGCGCCGCGGCCAGCAGGGCCGGCGGATAGCCGTCGGTGGCACCGCCCTGCTGGTAGAGCAAACCCACGGTGAACACGAAGACCGCCGCCGCGGCGATCAGCCCCAGCCCGGCCGCGAGACCGTCGAGGCCGTCCACGAAGTTCATCGCGTTGATCATGGTGACGGTGATGGCCACCGTGACCACCCAGCCCTGCAGCTGGTCGAGCACGACCGTGGTGTTGCTGAACGGGTTGTAGATGGCCACCCAGCTCAGGCCCATCACGGCCATCGCCCCGGCGGCCGAGATCTGGCCCACGAACTTCGTCAGCGCGTCCAGGCCCCAGCGGTCGTCGACGATGCCGACCAGGACGATCAGCGTGCCCGCGACCAGCACGGCCGGAATGTCGCGCGGGTAGTCGAAACCGCGGCGCAGCGCCGGCAGCTGGTGGGCGAACAGCACCGCGGCCAGTACGCCCAGATAGATGCCGACCCCGCCCATGCGGGGAATCGGCTCGAGATGCACATCACGATCACGTGGCACCGCGATGGCGCCGAAACCGATGGCCAGCACCCGAATTCCGCCGGTGGACAACATCGTCACCACCGCGGACACGAGCAGCACCAGAAGCAGCTCGCGCAGCGGGACGACCGCACCCTGACTGAAAACCATCTACCGGGCCGTCAGCGGGTGGTCTCGGGCGAGAGTTCGTCCGGCGCCATGCCCAGCACCTCGGCGACCTGCGCGACGGTCACCGCGCCGGCCCGCAGCACCCGCGGGCGGTCGCCGGTCAGGTCCACGATCGTGGAGGGCACGCCGTGTTCGGCCGGGCCGCCGTCGAGGTAGACGCCGACCTGGTTCCCGAGCTGGTGTCGCGCCTCGGTGACCGTCGTGGCGGGCGGCTGCCCGGAGACGTTCGCGCTCGATACGGCCATCGGGCCGACCTCGCGCAGCAGTTCCAGCGCGATCGGGTGCAGCGGCATGCGCAACATCACCGTGCCCCGGGCGTCGCCGAGATCCCAGGCCAGCGAGGGCGCCTGCTGCACGACCAGGCTCAGCCCGCCCGGCCAGAAGGCACGGATCAGATCCCGTGCCTGCGGCTGCACGGAGAAGACGAGTCCGTCGATGGTGTTCCACGAGCCCACCAGCACCGGCACGGGCATGTCGCGCCCGCGCCGCTTGGCCGCCAGCAGACCGGCCACAGCCGTGGAATCGAACGCGTCCGCGGCGATTCCGTAGACCGTATCGGTAGGGATGACGGCCAGCCGTCCGGATTTCAAGGTGGTCCGCGCGGCGGTCAATCCGGCGGCACGAGAATCGGGATCGGAGCAGTCGTAGACGGTACTCACGGCGGTGAGTCTATTGAATGTGTCTCACGGCACGTTGCCCGGCTTCGCGCAAATTCTCGGCAATCCGTGCGTCAGCGAGTGCGACGCGCGGCGACGAAGCGCGGCCGGCCGGCCAGATCCGGATGTTCGACGATGTCGGAGAATCCGCCGTGCCCGGCGAACAACGCCGCGACTTGGGCACCGTGCGAGTCGTCGTGTTCGACGGCGGTCACGCCCTCGGGCCGCAGCAGCCGCGCGATGGTGGCGACCATCGGGGCGATCACCTCGAGTCCGTCCGGGCCGCCGAACAGCGCGAGATGCGGATCGTGTTCGGCCACTTCGGGATCCAGCCGCGCGCCGGTGGGGATGTAGGGCGGGTTGGCGACCACGACGTCGACGCGGCCGTTCAGCTCGGCCAGCACGTGCGCGTCGGTGACATCGCCGGCATGCAGAACGATCGGCGTATCTCCCTGCGCTGCTTGCCGTTCGGCGTTGCGCTGCGCCCATTGCCTTGCGGTGGCGTCGATTTCGACCGCGTGCACCTCGGCGTCGGGACGGGCGTTGGCGATCGCCAGGGCCAGCGCGCCCGATCCGGTGCACAGGTCGACGACGATCGGGGGGTGCCCGTGGCCGGCGGCCTCGAGCTGGGCCAGCGCCCACGCGAAGATCAGCTCGGTCTCCGGTCGCGGAATGAAGACGCCGGGGCCCACCGCCAGATCCACCTCACCCATGGAGGCGGCGCCGGTCAGATGCTGCAGCGGCACCCGCTCGGCCCGGCGAGCCACCAGTTTGTGGAACCGTTCGAGCTGTTCCGGTGTGACCATCGGAATCAGCGCCAGGCGCGAACGCTCGACCTCGAGGACGAAGGCGGCCAAGAATTCCGCGTCGATCTGCGGGCTGTGCACCCCGGCCGCCGCGAGCGTGCGGGCCGCGTCGAGGATCGCGGGTCGCAGCGGCAGCCGCTGCTTGCCCGCCTCACCCGGATCCGGCATCATTCCGCCGCGAGCCGGGCGGTGCGATCGGCTTCGCCCAAAGCGTCCAGCAGCGCGTCCAGTTCGCCGTCCAGCACCGAATCCAGATTGTGAGCCTTGAAGCCGATGCGGTGGTCGGTGATGCGGTTCTCGGGGAAGTTGTAGGTGCGGATGCGCTCGGAGCGGTCGACCGTGCGGATCTGTGAGGCACGGCCCGCGGCCGCGTCGGCCTCGGCCTGTTCCTCGGCCAGGCTCTGCAACCGCGCCGAGAGGACCTGCATCGCACGGATCTTGTTCTGCAGCTGCGAACGCTCGTTCTGGCAGGTCACGACGATCCCGGTGGGCAGGTGCGTGATGCGGACCGCGGAGTCGGTGGTGTTGACGCCCTGGCCGCCCTTACCGGAGGAGCGGTAGACGTCGATGCGCAGATCGGATTCGTCGATCTGGACCTGTTCGACCTCGTCGGGTTCGGGGTAGATCAGCACGCCGGCCGCCGAGGTGTGGATGCGCCCCTGTGATTCGGTGACCGGCACACGCTGCACGCGATGGACCCCGCCCTCGAACTTCAGCCGGGACCAGACGCCGTCGCGACTGGGCTCGCGGCTCTTGATCGACAGCGTCGCCTCCTTGTATCCGCCCAGGTCGGACACGTTGGCGTCGAGTACTTCGACCTTCCAGCCGTGGCGTTCGGCGTAGCGGATGTACATGCGAGCCAGATCGGAGGCGAACAGGGCCGACTCCTCGCCGCCCTCCCCCGACTTCACCTCGAGCACGACATCGTCGGCATCGTGCGGATCGCGCGGGGCGAGCAGATCGGTGAGCGTCTTCTCCAGTTCCTCGACCTGCTGTTCGAGGCCGGGCACCTCGGCGGCGAAGGACGAGTCGTCGGCTGCCAGCTCCCGGGCCGCGGCCAGATCGTCGCGGGCCGCGGTGAGCTTGGTGTAGGTCGACATGATCGGCGCCAATTCGGCGAACCGCTTACCGACGCGACGGGCCTCACCGGGATTGTTGTGCAGCGCCGGATCCGACAGCTGGGTTTCCAGGCCGGCGTGCTCGGCGAGAATGTCGTCGATGGCGGATGGGGCCGTGATCTTGTCGGCCATGGCGGTTATGCCTCCTGCTGGGAGCTTTCGGTCACCTATAAACGCACCAACGCCCGGCCTGCGAATGCAGGACGGGCGTTGGCGGGGCAGCTACTTGGCTTCCGAACCCTCGGCCTTCTTGGCGCGCTTGCCGTAGCGGGCCTCGAAGCGGGCGACGCGACCGCCGGTGTCGAGGATCTTCTGCTTGCCCGTGTAGAACGGGTGGCACTGCGAGCAGACCTCGACGGTGATGTGGCCCGACTCCTTGGTGCTGTGAGTCTGGAAGGTGTTGCCGCAACCGCAGACAACGGTGGTCGGCACGTATGCCGGGTGGATTCCTGCCTTCATGGGTGTCCTCTCGATCTGGCCCCGGGTCGCCCCGGCCCACGGCTGTATCTGCCGTGCTGCCGTGCTGGACGTGAACCGGAACCGACTAGGCGGGATGGTCTGCCGATCGCAGACGCACCGACGGTCCAGTATGCCAGAACCGCCGATACGCACTCACAACGCACCCCGCACCGGATTTGTTCCGGCATCGGCGCGCCCCGGAAGGCCGCACACCCCAAGGAACTGACGGCACGCGAACTCGCGGTTCTCGAGCCACCCTGAAAACGAGTAGTCGGCTACTCGGGAATATGAACACCTTTGTTCGTAGATTCGTTGCAGGAAGAAGACCCATGGCAATCGAGCCGACGATCCGAGGGACAGCAGTGAATTTCCACACCGCGCGGGGGGCGAGTAGGAGATCGCGCGCCCCCGCCGTCGGCGAGCCCCGCCCCGGAGACCGCCGCCTGGGAGATCGCACCATCCGCCCGGTGCCGGGCCACGGACATGCGAAGGAGATCGGCGCGGCGACCGTCTTGGCCACGCTGGGCGTACTTGTCGTCACCGGGTGGCTGACCGCCTCCGGCACCCCGCCCCGCGCGACCGTCGCGACGCCCGCCGGACCGGATCGGCCCTACGAATTCGCCGCGACCTCGGTCTCCACCGGGTCCATCACCGGCGTCACCGCCCTGATTCTGATCTGCCTGATCACCGGCGCCGCGGTGATCGGCCTGCTGTTCTATGCGCCGACCCCGCCACACGCCGACCGGCGACGCGATCATCGACGTGGACGGTTCCCGCAGACAGCAATGCGGCCCCGCCGAAGCGGGGCCGCATTATCGCGAGCCGAGCGGCACCTGCGGGTGCGCACCGGGCACGGAGAGATGTACTGCTCTCCTATTCGTCCAAGGCGCCCGGCGCGGTCTTCGAGACCGTCATCAGGAATTCGACGTTGCTCTTCGACTTCTTCAAACGGTCGATGAGCAGGTCGATCGCCTGCTGCGAATCGAGGCCCGAGAGCACCCGGCGCAGCTTGTGGATGACCGCCATCTCGTCGGGCGACATCAGCAGCTCGTCGTGGCGGGTGCTGGACGGGTTGATGTCGACGGCCGGGAACACGCGGCGCTCGGCGATCTTGCGATCGAGCTTGAGCTCGGCGTTACCGGTGCCCTTGAACTCCTCGAAGATCACCGTGTCACCGGTGGAACCGGTCTCCACCATGGCGGTGGCGATGATGGTCAGCGAGCCGCCGTTCTCGATGTTGCGAGCCGCGCCGAGGAACCGCTTGGGCGGGTACAGCGCGGTCGAGTCCACACCACCGGACAGGATGCGACCGGAGGCCGGCGAGGAGTTGTTGTACGCACGACCCAGCCGGGTGATCGAGTCGAGCAGCACGACGACGTCCTGCCCCATCTCGACCAGGCGCTTGGCCCGCTCGATGGCGAGTTCGGCGACCGAGGTGTGGTCGCTCGGCGGACGGTCGAACGTGGAGGCGATCACCTCGCCGCGCACCGAGCGCTGCATATCGGTGACCTCTTCGGGACGCTCGTCCACCAGCACCACCATCAGGTAGCACTCGGGGTTGTTGGTGGCGATCGCGTTCGCGATGTCCTGCAGGATCGTGGTCTTACCCGCCTTGGGCGGCGACACGATCAGCGCACGCTGACCCTTACCGATCGGCATGATCAGGTCGATCACGCGGGTCGTCAGCTTGTTCGGCGTGGTCTCGAGCCGCAGCCGCTGGTTGGGGTACAGCGGGGTGAGCTTGTTGAATTCCGGCCGGCGGCGGGCGGATTCGACATCCGAGCCGTTGACCGTGTCCAGCCGCACCAGCGGATCGAACTTCTGCCGCTGGTTGCCCTGTTCGCCCTCGCGCGGAGCACGCACCGCACCGGTGATCGCGTCGCCGCGGCGCAGGCCGTTCTTACGCACCAGGTTCATCGACACGTAGACGTCGTTCGGGCCGGCCAGGTAGCCGGAGGTGCGGACGAACGCGTAGTTGTCCAGCACGTCGAGGATGCCGGCGACCGGCTGCAGGACGTCGTCCTCGCGGATCTCGACCTCGCGGCCCTCGCCGCCCTCGCGGTCACGCCCGCCACGACGGCGCTCCCGGAACCGGCGGCCGCGGCGCCCGCGCCCACCTTCCTCGTCGTCGCCACCACGGTCTCCGCCACGGTCGCCACCGCGGGCGGCGCCGTTCTGGCCGGCCTGGTTCTGACCGCCGGACTGGTTGCGGTCGCGGCGACGATCGCCCGACTCCTGATCCGCCTTGGCGTCGCCGCCCTCGGCCTTCGGTTCGGTCTTGGTTTCGGCGCGAACCTCACCACCGCGGTTGTCGCCACGGTTGTCGCCGCCCTCGCCACGCTGGTCGCGGCCACGACGCTGGCGGCCGCGGCCACGCTGGCCGCCGTCACGGCCGGACTCGTCACCCGAATCGGCCGGGCGCGCAGCCGATTCCGCGGTTTCCGCCTTGGCGGACGCGTTCTCGGCGCCCACACCGTCGAGAGTCTGCTGCTGACCGCGCGCGGCACCGTTGCGGGTGCCCTTCGGCGCATCGTTCTTGGCGCGGCCCTTGCCGGTGGACTCGGCGGCGTTCTCGGAGGTCTGGGGGGAGTCCGTCTTCGCCGCCGCGCCGGATTCGGTCGCAGCGCCGGCATTCGACGCGGACTTCGCGACGGACTCGACGCCCGAGTCCGCTTCGGCGGATTTCGCATCACCCCGGCCACCACGCGCGGACTTGCCGGCGCCGGCGGAAGCCTGATTTTCCTTGATGGCGGCGATGAGATCGCCCTTACGCATTCCGGATGTGCCTCGGATACCGAGCTCTCCGGCAAGCGCACGCAACTGCGGCAACAACATTCCAGTCAGCCCCGATCGTGCGACGTCGGTGTGTTCGCTCATCTTCGAAATCTGTCCGGAGTCACTTTCGCGGCCGTCCGAGGGATTTGCAGTGTCCACCCCGGGTGTCGCGAGCAGGTCCGTATCTGTCACGGAGATCCTTTCCTTCCCTCGATTGCCGTGTGCATATTCGAGGGTTCGTCCCGAAGCCCGATCACTGTGCCGAGCTCGGATGCCGTATCGCCTGCCCCGCCGGACCGATGGAATCACCACCTGGTCACGGCCACCGGTTCATTGAGTGGGAGTGATCATTCCAGTCGCTGTCCTCGACGTCGAGGTCGAAGTCCCGAGTGATTCGAGCCCCCGAGCCACCGAGCTTGAGCAAGGAGCCTGCTGGAGCGATTGCCCTGATGAAGCACCGGCGTCTGACGCGCACGATGTACGGACGTGCTCAGGATAGCTCTGTATGACCACGTCAGCAAGGCAGCCACGCCATCAATCCACGCGTACACCCGCGGAAATGTCGGGTTCGACGACGCGCAGACCGTCGTCCTCGGCGAGTTTGCGCAGGTCGTCCGGAAATTCTCCGGTGCCCAGCGCCAGGATGGTCGGACCGGCGCCCGACACCATCGCGGCGAGTCCGGCGGTGCGCAGCCGGGTGATCCAGGCGGTGGTCAGCGGCAGCGCGGCGGCGCGATAACCCTGGTGCAGACGGTCCTGGGTCGCGGGCAGGAGCAGGTCGGGACGCTCGGTCAGGGCGACCACCGACAGTGCGGCGCGGCTGACGTTGAACGCGGCGTCGCCGTGCGGGACCATCTCCGGCAGCAGGCCGCGGGTGTGCGCGGTCGAGGACCGCTCCTGCGGGATCAGCACCGTCGCGCGCAGTCGCGGGTGCGGATCCAGCCGCACCGCACGGTAGACGCGCTGGTAGCGCTCGACCGAGCTGCTCGCGTCGAGTTCGCCGGCCCGGTCGGATTCGGTCCACGACACCACGATGCCGCCGAGCACGCTGGCGGCCGCGTTGTCGGGATGTCCCTCGAATTCCGAAGCCAGCTGCACCAATTCGGCATCCGAACCCGTCAGCGCCGGGTCGAATTTCGCGGCCAGTCCGCGCGCGGCGGCGAGTCCGCCGACCGCCGCCGAGGCCGAGGATCCCAGCCCGCGCGAATGCGGAATGACGTTGCGGCACACCACGTCCAGCCCGTCGGCCCACACGCCCGCGGCTTCCAGACCGCGTTCGATCGCGCGCACCACCAGATGTGAAGGGCCCCAAGGAACGTCGTCGGCGCCCTCACCCTCCACTCGGATGGTAAGCCCGGAATCGGTGGTACGTACCACGATTTCGTCGTACAGCCCCAAAGCGATACCGAGCGAATCGAATCCGGGGCCGAGATTGGCGCTGGAGGCGGGCACCCGGGCCGTGACGGTGATTCCGGGGGGCAGGGTTCGCGTCACCGCGGCACCGTGCTGTCGCTCGGCGCCGTCCGACGAAGGCGCTGCGGGGTCGACTCGCCGCGCCCGCTCACTGAGCTGACCTTCGCGCGCACTCAACTCAGGCCAACTCGAGCTCGCGAGCCACCGCTACCGGATCGACCGCGATCGCCTCGACCGCGGGCATACCCAGCAGCGCGGTGTCGGGATCCTTGAGACCGTTGCCGGTGACGGTGCACACGACGGTGAGCCCGGAATCGAGCCAGCCCTCCTTGCGCGCGGCCAGCAGACCGGCCACGCTCGCGGCCGAGGCGGGTTCCACGAAGACGCCCTCGGTGCTCGCGACCAGGCGGTACGCGGCGAGGATCTCCTCGTCGGTGGCGGCCCGGAAGGCGCCGCCGGACTGCTCCTTGGCGGCCACCGCGCTGTTCCAGGACGCGGGCGCGCCGATCCGGATCGCGGTCGCGATGGTTTCGGGGTCCTTCACCGGCGCGCCGTTGACCAGCGGCGCGGCCCCGGCGGCCTGCACACCGAGCATGCGCGGACGGCTCGCGGTGAGGCCGTCGGCGTGATATTCGCTGTAGCCCTTCCAGTACGCGGTGATGTTGCCCGCGTTGCCGACCGGCAGGGCGTGCACATCGGGGGCCTTGCCCAGCGCGTCGCAGATCTCGAAGGCCGCGGTCTTCTGCCCCTCGATGCGGGCCGGGTTGACCGAGTTCACGAGACCGACCTCGGGAAAGTCCGAGGTGACCTTGCGGGCCAGCTCGAGGCAGTCGTCGAAATTGCCCTCGACCTGAATGATCTTGGCGCCGAGCATGACCGCCTGCGCGAGCTTGCCCATCGCGATCTTGCCCTGCGGGATCAGCACCGCGCAGTGCATGCCGGCCCGGGTGGCGTAGGCCGCCGCCGACGCGGAGGTGTTACCCGTGGAGGCGCACAGCACCGCCTTCTGGCCGCGGGCCTTCGCATCGGTCATCGCCATGGTCATGCCGCGGTCCTTGAAGGAACCGGTCGGGTTGAGGCCCTCGACCTTGAGATACACCTCACAGCCCGTGAGCTCGGACAGGTGATGCGCGGGCACCAGCGGCGTGCCGCCCTCGTAGAGGGTGACCGGCTCCCAATCGGCGCCGACCGCCAGGCGTTCCCGATAGGCGGCGATCAGCCCCGGCCACGGAGTGTGCACGGCCCCGGCCGACGGCGGCGCTCCTGTCTGACTCATTCCTCGGTGCCTTCCAATCTCAAGACGCTGGTCACGGACGTGACGGATTCCAGCTCGGCAAGTGCTGCCACCGTATCGGCCAGCGCCGACTCCGGTGCGTGGTGGGTGACCACGACCAGTCGGGCGCCCTCGTCGTGTCCCTCCTGGCGGACCGTCGAGATGCTGACACCGTGCTCGGCGAATTTGCCGGACACCGCCTGCAGAACCCCGGTGCGGTCGGCAACCTGCAGGTTCACGTGATAGCGGGTCGGGATGTCGCCGATCGGCGCGATCGGCAGCTCAGCATAAACCGATTCACCCGGTGCGCGGCCACCGTAGAACTTGTTGCGGGCCGCCATCACCAGATCGCCCATGACGGCCGAGGCGGTCGGCGCGCCGCCCGCGCCCTGGCCGTAGAACATCAGCCGGCCGGCGTTCTCGGCCTCGACCACCACCGCGTTGAAGGCGCCGTTCACCGACGACAGCGGATGCCGCCGCGGGATCAGCGCCGGGTAGACGCGCACCGACACCCGGTCCTTACCGGCGGGCGTGCTGCCCGCTTCCCCCGGCGCGGCCACCGCCGAGCCGTCCATCGACAGCCGCTCGCCGCCGGGCATCCGCTCGCAGATGGCCAGCAGCTTCACGGTGCAGCCGACCGCCGCCGCCGTCTCCAGATCCTCGGCGGTGATCTTCGAGATGCCCTCGCGGTAGACATCGGCCGCGGTGACGCGGGTGTGGAAGGCCAGCGAGGCGAGGATCGCGGCCTTGGCGGCGGCGTCGTACCCCTCGACATCGGCGGTGGGATCGGCTTCGGCATAACCGAGCCGGGTCGCCTCGGCGAGCGTATCGGTGTAGTCGGCGCCGGTCTCGTCCATCGCCGAGAGAATGAAATTCGTTGTGCCGTTGACGATTCCGACCACCCGGTTCACCCGGTCGCCGGACATCGACTGGATCAGCGGGCGCACCACCGGGATGGCGCCGGCGACCGCGGCCTCGAAGTACAGGTCGGCGCGGCTGCCCTCGGCCGCCGCGGCCAGCTCACCGGTGTAGTCGGCCAGCAGCGCCTTGTTCGCGGTCACCACCGATTTGCCGCCGTTGAGCGCGGACAGGATCAGCTTGCGAGCCGGATCGATACCGCCCATCACCTCGACCACCAGGTCGACGTCGTCGCGGGCGACCAGTGCTTCGGCGTCGGTGGTCAGCAGCTCGGCCGGAATGCCGCGGTCGACGTCGAGGCGCCGCACCGCGACGCCCCGCAGCACCACCGGGGCACCGACCCGCGAGCGCAGGTCGTCGGCGTGCTCGCGCAGGATGCGCACCACCTCGGTGCCGACATTGCCCATGCCGAGCACCGCGACCCCGATGGGATGTTCGATTCCGAACGCACCGCCTCGGGCCTGGTTCGTCGCCTCGGTCATGAGTGCACCTCCGTCGCTTCCAGGCTCATCAGATCCGCCACTGTCTCGCGGCGCAGCAGCAGCCGCGCCTGCCCGTCGCGGACCGCGACCACGGCCGGGCGGGTGAGCATGTTGTAGCGGCTGGCCATCGAATAGCAGTACGCTCCCGTGGCCGCGACCGCAACCAGGTCTCCCGGTCCGACGTCGGCGGGCATCCACGTGTCCCGGATGACGATATCGCCACTCTCACAATGCTTTCCGACCACACGCGCCACCACGGGGGCGGACTCGCTGGAGCGCGAGACCAGCCGGCAGTCGTAGTCGGCCTGATACAGCGCGGGGCGAATGTTGTCGCTCATCCCGCCGTCGACGCTGACGTAGCGGCGCTGCGCGCCCGCGTCGAGCGAGACGTCCTTTGTGGTACCGACCTCGTAGAGGGTGACGGTGCCGGGGCCGGCGATCGCGCGGCCGGGCTCCACCGCGATGGTCGGGGTGGGCAGGCCGATCTGCGCCGCCTCCACCTCGACGATGTCGCGCACCTTCGCGGCGAAGTCGTCCAGCGGCGGCGGATCGTCGCTCGGCAGATACGAAATGCCCAGGCCGCCACCGAGATCCAGGATCGCGATCTGTTCGGTGCGCTCGACGCCGAACTTCTCGATCGCATCGCGCAGCAGTCGCAACATGCGCCGCGCCGAGATCTCGAAGCCGTCGATGTCGAAGATCTGCGATCCGATGTGGCTGTGCAGGCCGACCAGGCGCAGATTGTCCGCCTCGAAGACCCGGGCCAACGCCTCCATCGCATCGCCGCCGGCGATCGAGAAGCCGAACTTCTGATCCTCGTGCGCGGTCGAAATGTATTCGTGCGTATGCGCTTCCACGCCGACGGTGACGCGGACCAACACGTCCTGCACCACGCCCGCGCGGGCGGCGACCGACTCCAGGCGCTCGATTTCGATCAGCGAGTCGACCACGACGTGCCCGACGCCCGCCGCGACGGCCTGCTCCAGCTCGGCGACCGATTTGTTGTTGCCGTGCAAGGCGATTCGCTCGGCGGGGAAGCCGCCGAGCAGCGCCACGGCCAGTTCACCGCCGGAACACACGTCCAGGTGCAGACCCTCGTCACGCACCCAGCGCGCGATCTCGCCGCACAGAAATGCCTTGGACGCGTAGTGGACTCGCGCGCCGGGTCCGAAGGCGCGGACCATGTCGCGGCAGCGGGAACGGAAGTCGTCCTCGTCGACCACGAACAGCGGTGTGCCGAATTCGGCGGCGAGCTGCGTGACGGGCATACCGGCCAGGCGCACCACGCCGTCGGCGTCGCGAGAGGCGTTGCGGGGCCAGACCTTTTCGGGCAGGTCGATCATCGCGCGGGGGTCGACGCCACCCGTCAGGTGCTGTCCAACGGTCTGGCGCTGCTGGGCGTATCCGCCCCGGAGCGCATGTGAACCGCCGTCGGTCAGGTCATCGTGTGAGGAAGGAATTATTGTGAGTGCGCATCCGGCGGGACCTCGGCACGCCGAGATCCCCCACGCCCCCAACCTGTCGGAGCGTGATCGGCTGCGGCGGCTGGTGCGTGCGGCCGCGACCGGGACCGACACCGAGGCCGAGTTCGTGGGAT
>NZ_LZMK01000375.1:0-31332 GCF_001665865.1 Nocardia sp. 852002-20019_SCH5090214
GGCCGGGACAGCTGCGCGTGTTCTGATCGTCGCTGCATACGACCACGGCGGGGGGCGCACATATCGTGCGCCGCCCGCCGTCGTCGTATGCAGCGATGTGGGATTGCCGGGCCGGGGCCTACACGTCGACGTGTTCGATCCACTCGTAGACCGGGAGATTGCCTTCGGGAGTGTCCTGGCGGCGTGGTGTGGATTTGAAACGTTCGTAGCCACCGGCGTTCTGCACGCGTAATTCGATGCCGGGTGGGGTGATGGGAACGATGCGGTGCGGCAGGTCGGCCGGCCCGCCTTCGAGTACAGCCTTCGGTGAGCTACCCATAGCTGAAGGCTCTCATATGGCGGCCCGCCGACCGGGCGATTCCACGAAAGACACGCGCTACCCGGCGTTCAACCGGACGTTACCCCGGCATACCCGCGACAGCGCCACCCGGACCGCTCGTGCGGTGCGGGCGGCGCTGTGCGCTCATGTGCCGCTCTACAGCGGCAGCAGGTGGTGTTTGCGCGGGTTGCGCTGCAGGCGCTTGTCCCGCAGCAGCGTCAGCGCCTTGCGGATCTCCAGGCGGGTCGCCGAGGGTTCGATGACCGCATCGATGTAGCCGCGCTCGGCCGCGGGCCACGGGGTGGCCGCGGTCGCGTTGTAGAAGTCGATCATCTGTTTGCGGATGGCCTCACGCTGATCCTCCGGCGCCGCTTCGAGCTGGCGACGGCCGACCAAGCCGACCGCCTGCTCCGCACCCATCACGGCGATCCGGGCGGTGGGCCAGGCGAAGTACACATCCGCGCCCAGGGCCTTGGACCCCATGACCGCCCAGCCGCCGCCGTAGGCCTTGCGAACCACGACGGTGACCTTCGGAACCGTCGCCTCCACGAAGGAGAACAAGAAGCGGCCGCCGCGCTTGATGACGCCGGCCTTCTCCTGTTCCAAACCGGGCATGAAGCCGGGCGTGTCCACAACCAGCACCAGCGGAATTTCGAACGCATCGCACATCCGCACGAAATGCGAGGCCTTGTCGGACGCCTTGGCGTCGAGCGCACCCGCCAGGTACATCGGCTGGTTGGCGACGACGCCGACCGACCGGCCGTCGACCCGGGCGAAACCGGTGATGATGTTGCGGGCCATATCGGACCCGACCTCGTGGAAGCCGCCGTCGTCGAAGATCCGCAGCAGCACCTCGTGCATGTCGTAGCTGGCGTTGTCGGAGTCGGGGACGAAGCTGTCGAGTTCCAGATCGGTTTCGGTGATCTCGGGCTCGAGGCCCGGATTGACGATCGGCGGCTCCTCCTGACAGCTCGACGGGAGGAAGCTCAGATATTCGCGCGCCCACTCGAACGCCGCCTTCTCATCCTTGGCGACGTGGTGGATATTGCCCCAATCGGCCTGGTTGTAGGCGCCGCCCAGCTCGTCGGCGCTTACGTCCTCACCGGTGGCCTCGCGAGTGATCTGTGGGCCGGTGACGAACATGTGCGCGGATGCGGTGGCGATCACGACATCCGTACAGATCGGCTGATATACCGCACCGGCGGCACAGTTGCCGAGGATCAGCGACACCATCGGCACCGCACCCGAGAGCGATTCCTGAACGATCGCCATCTCGCCGTACCAGCGCAGCGAGGTCACCGCCTCCTGCACGCGCGCGCCGCCGGAGTCGTTGATGCCGACCAGCGGGCAACCCATCTTGGCGGCGAAGCGCATGAGTGAGGCGACCTTGCGGCCGAACATCTCGCCGACCGTCCCGCCGTACACGGTCTGGTCGTGGGAGAACACCGCCACCGGCCGGCCTTCCACCAGCCCGTGGCCGGTGACCACACCGTCGCTGTACAGCGAGTTCTTGTCCGCCGGATTGCGAACCAGCGCACCGATTTCCACGAAGGTACCCGGGTCCAGCAGCATGTTGATCCGCTCGCGCGGCGAGGGGATACCTTTCTTGGCCCGCTTGGCAATCCCCGCTTCGCCGGCCGGCTCCTGCGCGAGTTCCAGCTTCTTCCGCAGGTCGGCAAGCCTCTCGGCGGTCGTACTCACTGCTCTCCCTTCCCGGGCGCATCGTCGGCTTCGGTGCTGATCGCGGCCAGTTTCCGGGTGAGGTCGGCACCGATCTGCGCGACGCGCGGTTCATCGATGATCTGGAGGTGGTCACCCGGGATGTGGATGACTTCCAGGTTGGGGATGTAGTCGTCCCATCCGCCGTTCGGCTTGCGTTCGGCGAAACGAGGCTCGAGCTCGATCATGCCGTCGTGATACCGATCGGCCAGATAGAGAACGACATCGCCCTCGTAGTGAGACGGCTGGGCCTTCTCCAACTCACGGCTTTCGATCCACGAGTAACGCTGGTGTTCGATGACACCACCCGGGATCTTCACGTCAGCGAATTTCAGCAAATCCGTGACGATTTTGAACTGCTCCTCGTCGGACGCCTCCGCGAGTTCCTGCAGCATCTCGTCGTCCAGTTCGCCTTGAATGCCGTAAGTCTTCTGCGCAAAGGCTTGGAAACGCTCGATGCGGCCGCGCCGTCCCTGAGGACTGTTGTCCTCATCCTGGGTAGGCAGAGCCAAGTCGATCAGGCCGACCAGACGGACGTCCGCACCCTCCGAACGAAGGATCTGTGCCACCTGCAAAGCCAGGACCGCACCCAGTGACCACCCGTAGAACACGTACGGGCCAGCGGGCTCGATTTCCCGAATCTTGGTGACGTACTGACGCGCCCGTTCCTCGATGGAACCGTCGACCCGCTCGAAGCCGTACATCGGAGTACTCTCCGGCAGCCGCTTCAGCAGGGGTTCGTAAACGAGCGTATTACCGCCGGAGGGATGGAATACGAAGACCGGCACAGCTTTCGAGCCTTCGGCTCGCGGCCGCAGGGGCCGTACGAATCCTTCGACGTCACCGCTGTTGTCCTGGTGTACCCGGACGATATCCGACAGTTGCTCGATGGTTTCGCAATCGAGCACATCCTCGACGTCGATCGTCGCGCCGACCCGATCCGACAGGCGCGCGGCCAGCTTCTCCGCGGTCTCCTCGTCGAGGATCGGCAGGGTGTTGAAGATGCCGCCGGCCGACTTACCGGTCACCATCGCCCAAGCCGCGAAGGTCAACCGCTCGGCCGCATCACGCGGGGGCACATCGGATTCCGGTTCCTTGGTGCCCGCGTCTCGGCCGCCGCCGAACACTGCCGCCGCCTGCGCGGGAGCGGTGCCGTTCTCGGATCCGGTCTTCGCATCGACCGCGTCGCCGGCGGGAGCAACCGTCTCGGCCGGCTTCGGCTCGGTGGCCTCCACCTGCTGCTTCACCGCCGCGGCCGGGTCCTCCCCGGCCTCCATCGCCGCGCGCGCGGCGGCGACGAAGTTGTCGTCCACGGTGAGCGAACCACCCTCGGCGGCTTGCTTTTCCGCCATCGCCGCGACCTGGTCGCGGTGCTCTATCGCGTAGCGCAGCACCTTGCCGACCTCGTTGAGGCTGGCATCGCGCACCGCGGAGACCTGCAGCGACGGGATGTCGAATTCGTATTCGACGCGGTTCTTGATCCGCATCGCCATCAGCGAGTCGAGCCCCAGCTCCATCAGCGGGATCTCCATCGGCAGATCCTCCACGGCATAACCCATGGATTCCGCGGCGATGGTGGCCAGGCGCTCCTCGACGGTCTGCGTACCGTTCGGATCCCAGCGTTCGCCGAAGCTCTCCGCGACGACGAGATCGGCTGTGCCTCTGTCCGTCTCGGCCGGAGCGGGAGTGGGCTGGACCGCGGGAGCCGGAGTTCCGTTGCCGGACGGCGCGCTCGCGGTGACCACCGCATCGAACAGCAGCCGGAACGCATTGCCCTCGCGGACGTGCACCTGCACCGAGGCTCCGCCCGGATGCGGGGTGAGCGTCGTGGTCAGGGTGCCGGACGCCGGCAGCGGGGAATGCGCGACGGTCGCACCCAGTGCCACCTCCGACAACACCTGCGCCGCAGCCGCATTCACCAGACCGGCCAGATCGGTGACCGCCGAGGCCGCGACCTCCCAGGCGTGGCGGCCGTCGGGCAGCGCCACGTGCGCACCGGGTGCGCGACCGCTGCCCGAACCCGTCGCGATGCTGACCTTGGGCCAGTACTCCTTGCGCAGGAAGGCCGTTCGCGGCACATCGGCGTAGTCACCGGCGGGCAGCAGCGACACCAGGTCGACCGGATGGCCCTGCACATACAGCTGGGCGAGCGCGGAGATGACGCCCGCGGCCTCGTCCTCCTTACGCTTGAGCGTGGGGATCAGGGCCGCGTTGTGCACACCGGCGGCGAAGGTCGTGCCCATGACCTGCATGAGCGCAACGGAATTCGGCGCCAGTTCCAGGTAGGTGGTGACGCCGGCGTCGACGGCGCGGCGGATCGCGTTGGTGAAGTACACCGAGCCGCGCATATTGGTCACCCAGTAATCGACATCGTGTACCGGGTCCGAACCGGCCTTGTACACGGTCGCCTTGTGCACGGTCGAGTAGAGATCCGTGGTCACCTTGGTCGGCTCGATACCGGCCAGCTCCGCGGCCAGCTCGCCCAGCAGCGGATCCATCTGCGAGGTGTGTCCCGCGCCGCGCGTCTGCAGTACCCGGGCGAATTTGCCCTCGGCCTCGGCGCGCGCCACGATCGCGTGCACCTGGTCGGGCGGCCCGCCGATCACGGTATTGGTCGGCGCGGCGTACACCGCCACCTCGAGATCCGGATACTCCGGCAGCACCTTCTCGATATCTTCGGCGCTGTACTCGACCAGGGCCATATTGCGCACCTGGTCGTCGGTGATCATCTGCTCGCCCTCGCCCATCAGCCGCGAGCGTGCGCAGATCACCCGCACCGCGTCCTCGAGCGGGAGGCCACCGGAGATGTAGGCACCGGCCGCCTCACCCTGCGAATGTCCCACCACGCCCGCCGGTTCGGCGCCGTGCGCACGCAGCAGCGCGGCCAGACCGAGCTGGATGGTGAACACACCCACCTGCGAGGTGCCCACATCCCAGTCCTGGGCGTCGTCGAGGATCATCTCCTTGACCGAATATCCGGCCTCGTCGACAACCAGTTCGTCGACCTCGTCCACGGTCCGGGCGAAGATCGAATTCTCCAGATAGAGCTGCTTACCCATCTTCCGGTGGTGCGAGCCGAATCCGGCCAGCACCCACATCGGGCCCTGGGCGGCCGGGGAATCGGCGGTGAACACACCCGGTCCCGGCTTACCGGCGGCGATGGCGCGCAAGCCGGCCACTGCCTCCTCGTGCGTCTTCGCCAGCACCACGCCGCGCGAACGCCCGTGGTTGCGCTTGGCCAGCGACCGTGCCACATCCTCGAGCGGAGTCGCCTGTCCCGCTTCGGATTCCAGCCAGTCGGCGAGGTCGCTCGCGGCCCGGCGACGGCGCGACGGCAGGTAGGCCGAAACCGGCAGGATCACCGGCAGGGGCTCGGTGCGTTCCTGCGTCCACTCGGCAGCCTCGGCGACGGGCTCGGGTTCGGCCAGCGGATCGTTGCCCTCGATGATGGCCTCGGCACCGGCGAGCACATCGGTCGCCTCGTTGTCGAGTTCGGCGTCGAGCTCGGTTTCGGCCGAAGTACCCTGCGCCGCATCGTCTTTCACCTCGGTGGCGGCGGCCGGTACGTATTCCTGGATGACCACGTGCGCGTTGGTGCCACCGAATCCGAATCCGGAGACACCGATGGTGGCGGTACCGCTGTAGCGCGGGAATTCGGTCGGCTCGTCGACGACCTTCAGGTGTGCCTGATCGAACGGAATGAAGGGGCTCGGCCCCGCATAGCCGATATTCGGCGGAATGACGTTGTGCTGCAACGCCAGAATCGCCTTGGCGAGGGCGGCGGCGCCGGCGCCGGATTCGAGATGTCCGAAGTTGGTCTTCGCCGAACCCAGCAGCGCCGGCTTGTCGTCTTCGCGCCCACGGCCGACCACCCGGCCGAGCGCGTCGGCCTCGATCGGATCACCGATCGGGGTACCGGTGCCGTGTGCCTCGATGTAGTCGACGGTCGAGGGCGCGATACCGGCATCCCGGTACGCGCGGCGCAGGACATCGACCTGGGCATCCGGATTCGGGGCGACGATGCCGTTGGAACGGCCGTCGGAGTTGACGGCAGTGCCCTTCACCACCGCGAGAATTCGGTCTCCGTCGCGTTCGGCGTCGGCCAGGCGCTTGAGCACCACCATGCCGGCGCCCTCACTGCGGACCATGCCGTCGGCATCGGAGGAAAACGCTTTGATGTGGCCGTCTTTCGCGACCGCGCCGATGGAGTCGAATCCGAGCGTGATCGCGGGGGCCAGCAGCATGTTCACACCACCGGCCAGCGCCACGTCGGCGTCGCCGTTGCGCAGGGCACGCACCGCGTCGTGCACCGCTACCAGGGTCGAGGAGCACGCGGTGTCCACGGCTACCGAAGGACCGCGGAAATCGTAGAAGTACGACACCCGGTTGGCGACGATCGCGGTGGAGCCGCCCGTGAGGGCGTAGGCATCGGCCGAGGCCGGAGCGTCGGCGTCCGACTTGCCCAGCCCCAGTGCGGCGATCAACGAGAAATCGTTGGTCGAGGTGCCGATGAACACGCCGACCGATTCACCCTTGAGGGTATTCGCCGGAATTCGCGCGTGTTCCAACGCTTCCCAGGTCAGCTCCATCATGAGCCGCTGCTGCGGATCGACGCGCTCGACCTCGACCGGCGACATCGCGAAGAACTCCGCGTCGAAGCCCTTGATCACATCCTGGTCGAGATAGCCGCCGAGGGTATTGCCGTTCTCGACGGCCGCCGCGATATCCGGATCGGCCAGGAATTCGGACCAGCGGCCCTCGGGCAGCTCCCGGATGCCGTCGCCCCGGTTGATCAGGAAATCCCAGGTCGACTCCGGCGTATCGCCTGCTCCGGGCAATCGCGTGGACAGACCGACGATGGCGATATCGTGCGCCGCCCCCGGCTGGTATCCGGCGGTGTAGAAGGAGTCGTCGGCCGCCTCCTCCGGCGCCTCCGGCTCACCGTTGATGATCCGCTCGGCGAGCGCCGCGATCGTCGGGTGCTGATACACGATCGTCGCGTTCAGCAGGACGCCGGTGAGCTCTTCGATATCACCGCCCAGGGCGATCGCGTCACGGGAGGCCAGGCCGAATTCCTCCATCGGCCGGTCGACCGTGATCTGCTCCACGGGCTGGCCGGTGGCGTCGGCGACCCAGCGCTGCAGCCACTCGCGCAGCTCGGCCACCGACATATCGGTGCCGCCGGATTTCGCCGCGCCGCCCGGTTCGGTCACACTCTGTTCGGTCGCAGTGGTCTGCTGCTCCACCTCGGCGTTCGCGTCGCCGGTGGTTGCCGTCGTCTGGGTGCCCTCGTTGTCAGCCATCAATTCCTCAAGCTACCTGTGTGCGAATGTTGCGCGGGCGGGGATTGACAGCCGATTCGCCGTCATGTGGATAAGTCGCGGGTTGTGGACAACCCGCCGGCAGATCGCGTCCCCCGGCGAATTCCACACCGCTGCGGGCTGCCGGCCGGCCCGTCGAACGGGCACGTCACAGCGACCAACGGACCGGCCGGGGCGACGAGAAACCCCGATCTCGGAACGGTGGGAATTCACCGGGAACACGACTTACTCTTCGTCCGGTGCGTCGGGGAAGGCCTGCTGCTGATAGCCGCCGCGCAGGGTGCCCTCCAGATACGCGGCCCGGCACGCCCGGCGTGCCAGCTTGCCGCTCGAGGTACGCGGAATCGAACCGGCGGGCACCAGCAGCACGTCACGCACGGTCACGCCGTGACGCTGCGACAGCGCACCGCGCACCGCGTCGGCGATCGGCTGCGGGTCGGCCTTGTGCGCGCCCGGGCCCCGCTCGGCCACGATCACCAGCTGCTCGGAGGCGTCGTCGGCGTCGTACTTCAGACCGGCGTGGCTGTCCGAGGCGAAGACCTCGGCCGGCAGCTGGTTGGCCGGCACCGAGAACGCCGCGATGAAGCCCGGGCGCAGCATCTTGCTGGCCTCCTGCGCGGAGAACTCCAGATCCTGCGGGTAATGGTTGCGGCCGTCGACGATCACCAGGTCCTTGACGCGGCCGGTGATGTACAGCTCGCCGTCGACGTAGACGCCGTAGTCGCCGGTGCGCAGCCAGATCGCGTCGTCGGGGGTGCCGGCGGCGTGCGAGCCCTCGGCCTGGCGGTTGGTCAGCAGGTTCTTGAAGGTCTTGCGAGTTTCCTCCTCGCGACCCCAGTAACCGATGCCGATGTTGTTGCCGTGCAACCAGATTTCGCCGACGCGGCCCTCGGGCAGCTCCTGCGCGCCCTCGGGGCTGTCGATGGATTCGGGGTCGACGATCGCGGCCCACTGCGACAGCGCGATGTAGCCACAGCTCACCTGCGCGATCGCGTTCGGCGCGCCCTGGTCGACCTTCACCACGCGGCCGGCGTTGAGTTCGTTGCGGTCGACGTAGATGACCTTGGCCTCGTCCTCGGCCCGCGTCGCGGAGACGAACAGAGTCGCCTCGGCCATGCCG
Source organism: Nocardia sp. 852002-20019_SCH5090214 (assembly GCF_001665865.1). NCBI lineage: Bacteria > Bacillati > Actinomycetota > Actinomycetes > Mycobacteriales > Nocardiaceae > Nocardia > Nocardia sp. 852002-20019_SCH5090214. The sequence continues at coordinate 8,480 of NZ_LZMK01000375.1, forward strand.
TAGCAGGGCTTGATCGCAGTCTTGGGCAGCCCGTAGGGGGCGAAGGCCTCGTTGAACTTCTTCATCGACGAGGTGGTCACCGGCTCACTGCCGTTGATCAGGCCGATCACGTTCGACAGATCCAGCGTTTCGCCGTTCTTCGGCAGACCGCGCGCCGCGGCGTGCTCGAAGGCGAAGTTCGGCGCGGCGGCGAAGGTGCCGGCACCGTCGGATACCGCGGCGAGCTCGGAGATCCAGCGACCCGGGCGCCGGACGAAGGCGCTCGGCGACATGATGGTGATGTACTTACCGCCGATCGCCGGCAGGATCACGCACAGCAGGCCCATGTCGTGGTACAGCGGCAGCCAGGTGACACCGCGCGAGTTCCAGTCCAGATTGATGGCGTGAACCATCTGCAGCAGGTTGGTGCCGACCGCGCGGTGGGTGATCTCCACGCCGGCCGGGGTCCGGGTCGAACCCGAGGTGTACTGCAGGTAGGCGATGTCGTCGACGGCCAGATTCGGCCGCACCCAGGACTCGCCGAGAGTGTCGGGCACCGCGTCGACGGCGATGATGCGCGGACGCTGCGCGGCCGGCAGCGGCCGGAAGAACTGGCGCACGCCGGCGGCCGAGGAGCTGGCCGTCAGAATCGCCGACGGCTTGCAGTCGCCCAGTACGGCGTGCAGGCGGTCGGTGTGGCCCGGCTCGTCCGGATCGAACAGCGGCACCGCGATGGTGCCGGCGTAGATGGCGGCGAAGAAGGAGATCACATAGTCCAGGCCCTGCGGCGCCAGGATCGCCACCCGGTCGCCGGGTTTGGTCACCTGTTGCAGGCGAGCGGCCACCGCGCGCAGCCGGACGCCGAATTCCTTCCAGGTCAGGTCCTGATACTCCCCGTCGCGCTCGCGGGAGTAGTCGATATAGCGATACGCAAGATCGTTCGCATCGTTGCGGGTGTGCTTCTCGACGTAATCGACCAGGGTGCGGCCCTCGGGAATTGCGATGTTCCCGGTTTCGTCCAGGTAGTCGTCGAAAGTCTCGTCCGTCATTCCTTCTCCTCCGAGGCACACGCAGCACGGCGACATGGCCGCTGTTACCTGTGAGGCCCCGACTCTCTTTCACCCGCGGGCGCTCTGTGGTGGGAGAGCATGCCTGCAGCTTTTTCCGGTGGTCTGCGCGGTGACCACCTATCGGCTAGATGTACTCGAGCCAGGGACATGTTACAGAGCAGGCCCCGAAGCGGTCTCCGGAGCGAGCCGAACGATTCCCCGGCTTGCACGGTGGCGACTCGCTACGGCTCCTCTCGCAGCAAGGGGATCACCGGTGCGAAAGCATCCATCTGGGTCGGAAACACTCCGACATAGGACATCGATGTCAATCGCCGCACGTTACGGATCTGCTCGGCGATCTCCTCGAATGTGCCGATGGCCACATAGGGCGAATTCAGGATGTCTTCCACCGACAGCTGGACATCGACCTCGAGATCCGGGTGCAAACCCTTGTCAAGGGCGGCCAACGCCATCTCGGCCGTGCGCTCGCGATCGTCGGTGATCACGACGGCGGTGATGGTCCAGTTGAGTTCGATGTCGGGGAACCGGTCCCCGGCGGCCTCCTTGATGAGATTCACCTTCTCGATGGTCTTCTCGAGGGTGATTCCCGACAGCAGGCCCTTACCGGTCTTGGTCGTGCGCGGCACAACCGAGATGATGTCGGCGTGCTTGGCGGCCAGCCGCAGCATCTTGGGGCCGCCACCGCCGGTCACCAGCGGCGGGCGCGGGCCCTGCCGCGGCCGCGGCGTGCCCTTGATGCCGCGCACCTGATAGTGCTTGCCCTCGAAATGGCATTCCTGCCCGCGCAGGAGCACATCGAGAATGGTCAGCGCCTCGTCCAGCTTCTCCAACCGCACGCCCGGCGATTCGTAGGGCAGGCCGGCGGCTTCGAATTCGCTCTTGATCCAGCCCGCGCCGACGCCGAGTTCCAGCCGCCCGCGCGAGAGCACGTCGATGGTCGCGGCGTCCTTGGCCAGCACCACCGGATGCCGGAAACCGTTGGCCAGCACCGAGGTTCCGATCCGGATGCGGTCGGTGGCCACGGCCAGCGCGCCGAGCGCGGCGATCGGCCCGACCTGGGGGCCGAGGTGGTCCGGAATCGCGAAGGAGTCGTATCCGTATTCCTCGGCCTGCTGGGCGAGCTTGACGAATTTCCGCGCACCGCCCTCCTGCTGATTTCCTTCACCGGCAGCAGCGAATCGGAACGCGCGCGCCGGAACACCCAGCGCTGTCATCTCGACACCGCTGGTCGCGCCGGCGGCGGCGGCTTCTGTCATGAACTCTCTGCTCCTGGCTGTGCGGATGTGCGCTGTGGCGCGATCATCGCTGCACTTTACAGCCTTCACCAAAATCTGAGTGACCCTCGGGTTTACTTTTTTCCCGGGAGCTCCGGCGACCGCGGTCACCGCTGGTCGTCAGCCGTGCGCCGGGTGGGGCGCGTCCTTGATCAGCCCCTCGGCCCAGGCGGCCGCCCATTGAGTGGCCGTGGTGCCCTGATCGTCCACCTGGAAGGTGTTGTAGAGGCTGTGCACCGGATTGCCCACGGCATGGACCAGGGTCATCAGGCTGGGCACGATATTCACCGGATTCAACGCCTGCTGCGGGGCGTCGCAGATCAGATCCCCGGGCGCGCAGATGGTGTTCGTGCGCCCGGCCAGCGAACCGAAACCGGCACGTGGCCCCGTCATGGTGATGCCCGGAACCGACAGGCCCTTCAGCGCGACCTCCGCGCCCACACCCGGCGGGGAGACCCCGATCTCACCGGCCTGTCCGGGCCCGTTCACGCGACGGCCGTCGGCGATCAGCGTCACACCGAGAACCTGGTCGGCGGCGACCGGTCCCTGCCCGGCGCCGATCTGTGCCGCGATATCACCCGCGATCACGGCGCCCTGCGAGAATCCGGCGATCACATAGTTGGTGAGCGGGCAGTTCTTCGACATATCGGTGAGTTCCGCCAGCGCACGCTGCGTGCCCTCGGACCGGCTGTTGTTGTAGGACGATTGACCGTCCGGCGGAAGCGCGATCGGATTGGAGAATTGCGCGACGTAGGGGACGGTGTAGACGTCGAGCCGGGACTCCGGGAACTGCTGGCGCACCGGATTGGTCACATGCAGCATCAACGACGCCGGATTGGCCGTCGGATCGTGCGGGTCGTCGTTGCTGTTCGACTCCCAGGTGCCGGGAATCGCCAGTAACTGCACATCCGGGCAGGAGGCCGGCTGGCTGCTGGGCTTACCGGGCTTCGGCGGTCCCGGCTTCGGGACGTGCAGCCGGCCCGCGAGCACGAACCACAGCACCAGCGCCACGATCGCCACCAGGACCGCGATCAGCACGAACAGCAGACAGCCCGGCCGCCGGTTGCGGCCGGGACCGCCCGCGGCGTATCCGGAACGTCGTCGCGCGTTCACTTGTTGCAGTAGGACTGGGTCGCGACGTCGATGTAGATCTGGCCCGCCTGTTCAACCGACATCTTCTGCGGATCGAAGGACGGGTCGGTGCCCGCCATCGCGTTCACGAACGTCTTGACCTCCTGATCGGAGGCGCCGCTCGCCTTGCTCTGGCAGACGTAGTTGGCCGCGGTGATCGCGATGTCCGGGCTGGACGGATTCACCCCGCGCTTCTTCAACTCGTCCAGATAGGCCTGATCCTTCGCCGACAGCTGCGTGTTGTCACCCGAGTTCGGCTGCGCCGGCTCCGGACGCTCGTTCGCGCTGCTGGTGGCCGGGGCCTGTTCCTGGGTCGGCTCGGGCGCCGCCGGCGCGCTGTTCGGCGCACTCTGCGCGGGCGCGACCGTGGCGGTCGTGGTGGACGGCTTCAACGTGGGCGTGCTCGAAGCCGTGGAATCGTTACCGCCGCAGGCGGCCAGTAATCCCGTGGCCGCCAGCGCGACCATGATGCCGGCGACCTTGCCACCGGCGATGTACCGTTCTCCGACCGGACGGGTCCGAAGCATGAATCGTGTCCTCGATCTAGTTCGCTGAGGGCTAGAACTCCTAGCAGGTCGCGCTCCAGGTTAACGGCAACCGGCGCGGACAGGGATCCCATGGCCGGAACCCTCATCAACCACTTAAAGGTGATTTATCGCCCTAGGCTCCGTGTACCTCGGGCGGTTTGCCGTCGCGCACGACGACGAATCCGGTCTGGAAATTCTGCTGCACGCCCCCGGGAACCGGGAACTCGTCGCTGATGGGGTAGCCGAGCTTGCCGTTCTCGAAGCCCTGCTGCCCCCACGCGTCCATGATCGGGCCGTTGCGAACGGCCCATGCCCCCGAGAGCGGACTCCAGTAGATGTTGCCGCCCTCGAACTTGCTGTAGCGGCCCAGATCCTTGGTCGGCTGTTCCTCGGCGGCCGGGAAACCGAGCCAGCTGTTCTCGAAGCCCATCTGCGCGTACTTACCGAGGATCAGGCCCTGCACCCGGTGCGCCCCGGTCTTGTCGCTGAAGTACATCGGACCGCCCTGGAAGCCCTGCACCACGCCGTCCTTGTTCGGCGTTTTGGCCTCCGGCCCGGTCGGATAGCCGGCGGGGCCACGTTCGAAGCCCTGCCGCTCCCATTCGGCGAGAATCGCCCCGCGGATCACCTGGGCGCCGGTCTGCGGCGTCCAATAGACCGAACCGCCCTGGAAGGTCTGGAAGCGGCCCTGACCGTCCGGCAGTGGCTGTTCGGCGGCGGTGGGCAAGCCCAGCGGGCCGCCCGGTCCGGCCGTCGCCTGGTAGGTCCCGCCGATCGCTCCCGCGACCGCATGCGCGCCGGTGGCCTGCGACCAGAACATCCGGCCGCCCTTGAAGTCCTGCGCGCTGCCGTTGGTCACCTGGTATTCGCCGGTGACGCAGTCACCCAGCCACTTGTCGATCTGCACGGCCGCGGCGACCGCGCCGTTCACCGCGCAGGCGGGTTTGTCGGCCTCCACGCCGAGCGCGGCCGCGGCCTGGGACCAGGACTGACGCATCTCGAAATCCCAGTACGGCCACGAATGTGTGCCGGAGGGGCGGTAATTGGCCTGGACCGGAATCGACAGCTTGTTCAGCTTGTCGACGAAGTTCTGACTGGTCAGCCGGGACAGCATTTCCAGGCCCATCCCGGCGTAATTGGTGCTGATGCCCGGGATGTCGGAAGGCTTGTCGTAGGCGCCGGTGGTGCCGCTGCCGGCGGAAACGTACAGGCTGATGCCCTTGAGCTTCGGCGCCAGCTGATACGGATCGTGTTCGGACCACTCGGCATTCGTCGGCGGGCCCCACATGGCGTTGGCGTCGAATCCGCCGGCGTCGCGCATCGCGAACATGATCGCCTGTGGCATACCGACACTCGTGGTGGTCAGGAAGCCCGAATACGAGGCCGCGTACTTCACCCAGCCGGGATTGCGGCCGGCCAGGAACATCGCGGCCGTACCGCCCATCGAAAGCCCCTCGACGCCACGGGCATCGGTGGCGCGCCACTGGTTCTCCAGCAGGGGCGGCAATTCCTTGGTCAGGAAGGTTTCCCACTTGTAGTTCTTGCCGTTGTCCTGCTGCACCCAGTCGGAATAGAAGCTCGACTGGCCGCCGATGGGCAGCACCACGGTGACGTTCTTGTCCGCGTAGAAGTCGACGGCCCCGGCATCCTTGGTCCAGCCGCTCTCGTCGTCCTGAGCGCGCAGGCCGTCGAGCATGAACAGCAGTGGAAATCGCGCGTCCGGGCGGGAATTCCAGTCGCGGGCCAGCAGTAGTTGCACCTGGACGGGTGAACCCATGGACGGCGAATTCACCCACAGAGCGACGCGGCGATCGGTCAGCCAGACGACCTTCTCGATCACCGCCCCGGCCGGTGCGGGCACCGCGGCGGGTTCGGCGAATGCCGGCAGCGGTGCGACGCTGATTCCGGAAGCCATCGGCACGACCACGGCAGCGGCCAGCATCGCGAGTCGTCGACGGCCCCAGCGGCCGCGACGAACCGTCCCCCGTCTACCAGATGCCACACCTGCCACAGGAGTGTTGTACCGCGCCCGGACGGCTCGAGGCGGTAGGACGCGCGGACAGCAAACCTTAGAAATCGCAGCGCACAACGCAACCGGCGCCCGCCCGCAACATGCCGGCGCCGCGCAGATCTGATCTGCGCGGCGCCGGGTTCAGCTGTTGTTACGGCCCTTGATCAGGCGTTCAATGCGGCCAGAATGCCCGTGCGGGCCTTTGCCAGCTCGTCCTGCCAGTAGAGCCAGGAGTGGGTGCCCGTGGGCGGGAAGTCGTAGGCGGCCGGAATGCCCAGCGAGTCCAGGCGAGCCTTGAACGAGTGGGTGCTGACCATCGAGATCAGCTCGATGCCCATGGCGTTACCGGTATTGAACGCACCGACAAGGCCGTTCGGGTGGTCGTACTGACCGGGCAGACCACTGGCGGCCGAGATGTACATCGGCAGACCACGCAGCTGCGGCGCGAACACCATCGGGTCCGAACGCAGCCACTGCGGGCTCCACGGCGCGGCCATCGAGTCGACGTTGAAGCGGCCGGCGTCGAGCATCATCACGCGAATCGCCTCGCGCATACCGGGGGCGTTCCAGTTCAGCGGACCGGAGAACGAGGCCGCGTACTTGAACTGGTCCCGGTGGAACGCCGCCAGGCGCAGCGCCGCCGGACCACTCATCGACAGACCGGCGACCGCGTAGTTGGTCCGCGAAACCCCGTAGTTGCTGAGGAAGTCCGGAAGTTCCTTGGTGAGGAACGTTTCCCACTTGTAGGTGAACTTCTGGCCGTTGGTGTTGCTCGGGCCCTGCCAGTCGGCGTACCAGCTGGACTGGCCACCCACCGGCATCACCAGGGTGACGTTGTCGTTGCCGAACATCTGCTGCGCGTTGGTCTCGAACGACCAGGCGTTGCGGTCGTCGCGCGCACGCAGGCCGTCCAGCAGCAGCAGCGCCGCGTTACCGCCGTTGCGCGCCCACTGCACTTGCACCTTCACGGGCCCCATGCTCGACGGAACCATCAGTTCGTCGTAGCCGCCCGCGGGAGTCTGGTGCACGGGTGCGTGAACGGGAGCGGCGATGGCGGCCGGGGCCATGATGCCCGCCGCAATCGGGAGTGCCATCGCGGCACCCGCAGCGAGAAGTCGTGTGCGCCAACCACGCTGAGCGCCTCGCCGCCCTCTGGGGGCTGACTCCGGCGCGAGCGCCGAATGCGAAACCGGCGCGGCCGACCTGCCGAAACGCATGGATACTGCTCTCTTTCTGCTGCTGTCTGCTGTTGTCGCCGCGCCACGACCACTTCCGTCAGCGACGGCATGATCTGCACCCACGTCGAACCCGACCTTTCGACATGAGCGACGCCGCGGCTACGAACGGTCACACTTGCGCTCGCTGGACGATATTCGACCGCCCAATCGTTAGCAACACGGACCCCGCCGGGTGGCTGAAATCCGCCCGTGCGCCATTCGTAATCGTGCAGTGACCCTATCGCGTCCGGCCGGAAATGACAGCGTGAAATGACGAATCAACTACTGCGCCGGTGAATTTCACCAGGAAACACCGAACATGGCTCGGACCCCGGCGGTTTCGGCCGGGGCCCGAGATGTCGCGGATGTTCAGCCGATATTCGCCGAAAGGTCCGGAATCATCCGGTATGCCTCGGCTTGCCAGTTGAACCAGTCGTGCACACCGACATTCGGGAACGAATACACCGCGTTGGTCGCGCCCAGCGTCGCCATCCGCACCTGGAAGGCCCGGGTATTCGCCAATGCCAGCACCTCCAGCGGCGCACCGCGCATGATGTGGTCGGCGGCCGCCGGCAGTGGCAGGCCCAGGTCCTCCTGCGACGGCACACCGCTGCCGGCGGCGATCCAGAGCCGGGTGTTGTTCGCGATCAGGCGTGGCGCGAATACGAACGGGTCCATTCGCAACCACTGCGGGCCCCACGGCGGAGCCATCGAATCGACGTTGTAACCGCCCGCGTCGATCATCGCCATCCGAATCGCCTCCCGCATACCGGGGGCGGAAATGTTCAGATAGCCCGAGAACGATCCGGCGAAGCTGAACTGATCCGGGTGATACGCGGCCAGCGTCAGCGCGGCGCTACCACCCATCGACAATCCGAACGCGCCGTTGCGGCTGGCCCGGAACCCGAGCCGATCACGCAGGGCATTGCGCAACTGGCCGGTCAGGAACGTCTCCCAGTCGTAGCGATAGTCCTTCCCCGGCCCACCCAGGAATGCCTCGGTCACACCGGATCCGGTGTTGGCCGAACCGAAATTGCTCGGCGGGACGCCGAAGAACGAGCTGGGCGCATTCCAGTCGGCGTAGAAACTGGATTGGCCGCCGACCGGCATGACCACGTTGATATTCCAGTCGGTCAGTACCTGCGCGACATTCGTCTCGATCTCCCAGCCGTTCAACGTCTGGGGTGCCCGCAGACCGTCGAGCGCGTAGACCACGCGATCGGTGTTGCCGTCCTTGGCCCGGAAAATACGGGACTTGACCGCGCCCATCACCGGAGAATCGACCCAGAAGTCGAAGCCCGACGGGTCGAATGCCGCCGATGCGGTCGCGCCGTTGCCGAGTACCGAAACTCCCAGTGGCAGCAACAGTGCCAATGCCATGCCCAGCGCCGAGCGCCTGAGCCGCGAACGCGGCGCCTGACCAGGCCTTCCTCCGAGCAACGGCTTCCTGCGCGCAATTCGCATCGACACGGCCTTTCGCCAGAAGCGGCGGTCGCAACCGATCCCACACCGCACGAACCACCGCTCGTTCCGGACAACACAGACAAAGCGTTTCGGCGAAGGCGCTCGCCGCTGTACTGCAGGGTTCTTCGATACCAATCGAGTATCGGTGATCGAGTAGCGCGACCGAATGATTCAACACGGAAATAGTCCGAAAGGTGATCTGCGGCACAGGTCGTCAGGACGGTTCCGCATACGACACAGCCCCGCAGCGGACATCCGCTGCGGGGCTGTGAGTCGTGCTGATATCAGCCGATATTGGCCGACATATCCGGGAGCATCCGATAGACCTCGTCCTCCCAGTTGTGCCAGTTGTGCACACCCACGTTCGGGAAGTCGTAGGTCACGTTGCCGGCGCCCAGGGTCATCATGCGGACCTGGAAGGCGCGGGTGTTGGCCAGCGCCAACGCCTCCAGCGGCGACCCCTGGACGATGTCGAGCGGGGCGACCGCGTCCTGCGGCGACGGAATGCCGCTGCCGGCCGCGACCCACAGCCGAGTGTTGTTGGCCTTCAACCGCGGCGCGAACACGAACGGATCCATCCGCAACCACTGTGGGCCCCACGGCGGCGCCATGGCGTCGATGTTGTACCCACCGGCGCTCAGCATCGCCACGCGCATGGCCTCACGCATACCCGGCGCCGAGATGTTCAGGTAGCCCGAGAACGAGCCCGCGTAGCTGAACTGGTCCGGGTGGTACGCGGCCAGGGTCAGGGCGGCGCTACCGCCCATCGACAGGCCGAAGACGCCGTTGCGGTGCGAGCTGAAGCCCAACCGCGAGCTGAGGGCATTGGGCAGATCCTGGGTGAGGAAGCTTTCCCACTTGTAGGTGTTGACCTTGCCCAGCGTCTCGTTGTAGTTCGAGGAACCGGTCATCGCCGAGCCGGTCGAGGCCGAGCCGGACGAGCCGGCCGAACCGGTGTCGATGCCGAAGAAGTTGCTCGGCGCGTTCCAGTCGGCGTAGAAGCTCGACGGACCGCCGACCGGCATCACCACGTTGATATTGGCGTTGACCAACGCCGGGATGATGTTGGTTTCCTTCTCCCAGCCGCTGATGTCACCCTGGGCGCGCATACCGTCGAGGGCGTACACCACCCGTCCGGTGTTGCCGTCGGCCGCACGGAAGATGCGCGACTTGATCGGGCCCATCGACGAATCGACCCAGAAGTCGATACCCGTCGGATTGAAGGCGGCGGCCGCATGTCCGGCCTCTGCCACCGACACCCCGAACGGCAGCAACGTCGCCAAAGCCACGCCCACCGCGGACCGCTTGAGCCACCCGGCTCGATGAGGCGCCGACGGCTGCTGCGACCGTCTCCGACGTCTCTGCTGCACCCATCGCACAGTCACGCCTCGCATACCCTGTCCGGCCTTTCCCGTAGCGCGGCCCGTCCGACCGCTGTTCTTCTCTGCGAATGATCACCCGTGCGCATGCTGAGATGCGCCCCCGACGGACGTCCGTCACCGAGCGTATGGTGAAATCGATACATCGGCGTTATCAAACCGAGACTAATACACGACTTCTTCGTTGTCGTCGGCGGTCTAGTTCGGCACCGGGGGCGGTGTCGTCGGGTCCACCAGATGGCAACGCTGGATCTCGTATTTGGGCACCCGGTCGATGCGGTACTTCGCGAAATGCAGCGACTGGATGACATTGTGCTTGAACCGATCCCAGGTCAGCGGGGCTCGATACGAGGCCAGCAGATCCTGAGTCGGCGGGCACGACAGCGCGGTCCGCGCCTGACGCACCCACTTCTCGTCGAGGAACCACGGCATCCACGGATGCTGGTCGACCATACCGGTATCGACGATCACCCAGTCCGGATACAGGTTCTTGTCGTGTCCGATACGTCCGTCGGCCAGCCGGTCGGTATGCGCGGCCAACGGGTAGGCCAGGCCCTCCTGATCGATGACGCGCACGCTCAGCGGCACGTTCATGCTGGTCATGCCCAGGTTGAGGAAGTAGACGGTGTGCCCGTACCCGCCCGGCGGAATCGGCAGCGGCGGCGGCGCGACGTACCACATCATGAACGAGGGCGAGTTGATCAGCAGGCCACCGTCCGGCGTGGCGGCGATGTCCTGCAGCATGGCCCGCATGCGCGGGTAGTCCAGATAGTCCTCCGCCAGCACCGGGTGGTCGTGGCCGCTGTTGAGGACGTAGTAGATCCGCTCGTCCACGATGCCCGAGGCACTGATCTGCCCGCCCGAGGTGTCGGCGGTGGTGTTGGCCGCGAACAGCGCCCAGCCGACCGTCCCGGCCCAGGCGATCAGCGGCAGGGCGAACGACCACCGCAGCCATTCGGAACGGTCGCCGACCGGCAACCGCACGGGCAGCACCGAAACCGGCAGCATCAGGCAGAACAGCTGTGGCAGCAGCATGCGGCCGTGCATGAAGTCGCCGCCGACGCGCATATTGAACAGCACCAGCAGCAGACCGCCGCCGACCATCAGCGTCACCACCGCGGCCGGGGAGCGCAGCCACCGCTGCAGCCGGATCCGTCGTCCGGTTTCGCCGGACGGTTTGGCATCGGGAGTCCGGCGGCTCCGTCCGCGCAGCAGCACGGCGGTCACCACGACGAGGACCAGCAGCGGAATCCACAGGTAGTACGGGCCGACCAGATCCCACAGATATTTCAGGCCCTGGCCCCATTTCGCGCCGCCGGCCTCCTTGGCCACCGCGGTGTTCGGATAGGGCAGGCCGTAATAGCCCATGCGCCAGATCTGATAGCCGACCGGCACCGCGCCGCCGACCGCCACCAGCAGCGCGCGAATCAGCACCGGGCGCAACCGGGTACGCGGCACCGGTGCGAAAAAGAGCATGAGCAGCGCCAGACCGCCGATGACGGTCATCTCCGGGCGGACCACCCAGCACAATCCGGCCCAGAAGCCGGTCACGAGAAGTTTTGCCAGGCCGCGCTTCTCGTCCTGACTCCAGCGCAGCAGCAACCACCACAGCACGCCGAGCCAGAAGATGACCAGGCAGTTCTCCAGGCCGGAGGTGGCGTAGTCGCGAGCCGGCGGCACGGCGATGTAGACCAGCGCACCGGCGGGCAGCAGCAGCGTCGGCGCGGTCCGGGTCACCGGGCGCCACAACCGCGCCGAACCCACCATGGCGAAGACGACGGCCAGCAGCGAAAGGGTCAGCGCGACAGCCAGACTGACGTATTCGAGCCGGGCGTCGCTGACCCAGCTGAAGAACCAGATCACATACGTCCAGGCCGCGCTGGTATTGGTCTCCACCCGCTCGCCGGCGTTGAAGACCGGGCCGTTCCCGGCCAGCAGATTGCGCACGGTGCGCAGGACGATCAGGCCGTCGTCGGCGATCCAGCGCCGTTGCCAGGCACCGATACCGAACAACGCGACGGTGACGATCACCCCACCGACGAATACCGTGCGGGAGAGCACCGAAAAGCGGCGCGCGGCATCGCCATCGCGCTGTAGTGCGCGATCGGACGACTCCGCGTCTGCCCCCTCCCCATGTTCGTCTCCCGCTACCAGCATCTCGTCAGGTGAGATAGACAGCGACACCTACCGCTCCGATCCAGGCGATGGCCAGGAGCTGCAATATGCGATCCCCCAGCGCGATCTCTTCGGGTTCCCCGGCCTCGCCGCCATCGACGTCGACCGCGTAGCGCAGGACTGCGATGGTAAACGGAATCATCGAGATCGCGAACCACTGGGTGTGCTTGTGATCGGTTTCGAAGGCCCACAGCCCGTAGAAGACCACCACCGCGGTGGCCGACAGGGTCCAGATGAAGCGCAGGTAGGTGGGTGTGTAGTACTGCAGCGACTTGCGGATCTTGGCGCCGGTGTCGAGCGCGATCTTCAACTCCGCGTAGCGCTTACCGGCCGCCATGAACAGCGAACCGAAGGCCATGATCAGCAGGAACCACTGCGAGAGCCGGATATCGGCGGCCGCGCCACCGGCGACCGCGCGCAGCAGGAAGCCCGAGGACACGATGCAGATGTCGAGCACCGCTTGGTGTTTCAGGCCGAAGCAGTAGGCCAGCTGAATGCCGATGTAGACCGCCATCACGACGGCCAGATGCCAGGACGCCAGGAACGACGCCGCGATCGAGCCGACCAGCAGCACCGCGGAGAGCGAATACGCCAGGTTCACCGGCACCACGCCGGCCGCGATGGGCCGGAAGCGCTTGGTGGGGTGCGCGCGGTCGGCCTCGACGTCGAGCGCGTCGTTGACCAGGTAGATACCCGAGGCCGCCATGCAGAACACGACGAACGCGATCGCGATATGGGCGACCACGGTCGCATCCGCCAGCACGTACGCACCGGAGGCCGCGTCCTTGCCCGCGGCCAGTGGCGCCGCCAGCACGAGGACGTTCTTCACCCACTGCCGTGGCCGCACGGCCTTGACGATTCCGCCGGCCAGCGTCTTCGGCGGACCCTTGAGGACGGCTTCGTCGAGGTCGGTGCCGGTCGGCTCTTCACTCATATCAGCGAGGGTTCTTTCCTGTGCGGTCACTGGCGAATCTCTTTTCGGCGGCTAGCACGGCTGCGGCGGATGCCGCACCCAGAGCGGATCCGGCGAGCACGTCGGAGGGATAGTGCACTCCCAGAACGACCCGGGAGAGCAGCATCGGCGGCACGAGCACCGCAGGCAAGGGTAGCCCGGTCAACTTTCCGAGCAACACGGCCGCCGCCGTCGTGGAGGTGGCGTGCGAGGACGGGAAGCTCAGTTTGCTCGGCGTCGACACGTTGACCTGCACCGATGGATCGTGCGGGCGCGGGCGCCGGACGACGCGCTTGATGACGACGGAGGCGGCGTGCGCCCCGAAGGCGCCCACCGCGACTCCGGCCCACTGACGCCGGCGGGACTTGTCGACCAGTGCGCCCGCGGCGCCGATGGCCATCCAGCCGAGCGCGTGCTCACCGAAATGCGACATCCCGCGCGCGGCCTTGATCACCGGCGGGGTGCCGATGGCGCCCTGGACGGCGTTGAGGATCTTGACCTCCGCGGGCTTGGACACCTCGGGGTCCGCCACCACCTGCAAGTGCGGGGCGCTGGCCGGATCGGAGGAGGCTGGGGCGGTCATTTGTCCTCACTAGTGTTGATTCCGAACGCGTTCTCCCAGGCCGCGGTGCTGGTCAAGCGCGCGTGTGCGGCACGGTACCGCTCCCGCAGCTCGGGGAACCGCGCGGCCAGTTCCCGGCGCAATCGCATCGCCTCGGTGAACAGCTCCCGGGCCTGGCGCGGATCGCGCTTGCGGTAGACCACGCCACGCCCGTCGGCTGTGGTCACGGTAACCCCGTCGACCTGCGAGAGCAGGAACCAACGCGCGTCCAGTGTCGGGACGTTCAACTGCGGGCGATCGTGATGTTCGGTCTTGGCCTTGCGCAGGTTGTGCGCCACGCCCTTGCCGAGCCGGACGATCTTGGCCAGCGGATTCGACGGTTCACCGACCGCGCCCACATCGGCGCCGCTGGGCAGCGGCAGGTCCGTCGAGGAGCCGACGATCACCGCATCCGGGAATTCCTTGCGCATCGCGGCGACCTGGCCCAGCGCGGTGGGCAGCAGTTCGAACAGCTTGTCCGGTCCGGCGAGGAAATCGCGAATCGCCTGGTTCTGAATGGCGACCGTCGAATATTCCAGGCACAGCAGATGTTTCAGCGTCGCCTTGACCGTATTGACGATCATCGGACGGCCGTCGTTGCCGAGGTGCAGCGCCGCGACCACCAGGCGGTTGCGCAGGTGGAAATACGCCTGCCAGTCGATGGCGTCGTCCTTGTCGCTCCACGCCATGTGCCAGACCGCCGCACCCGGCAGCGTGACCGTCGGATATCCGGCCGCCCGGGCGCGCAGCCCGTACTCCACGTCGTCCCACTTCAGGAACAGCGGCAGCGGCTGACCGATCTGCTCGGCCACCACGCGCGGGATGACGCAGGTCCACCAGCCGTTGAAATCGACATCGATGCGCCGGTGCAGCAGTTTGGAATTGTCGCGGTCGCGCAGCGGATACTTCGAGAAATCGTGGTCGTATTCGACATTCGGCGCCGCGGTCCACATCCAGATGCCGCGGTCGACCACCTCGCCCATGGTGTGCAGATGCGAACGCTCCTGCAGATTCAGCATCTGGCCGCCCACCAGCGTGGGTGTGCGCGAGAAACGGGCGAAGGCCAGCGCGCGCAGAATGCAGTCCGGCTCGATCTCGATATCGTCGTCCATGTAGACGATGTATTGCGCGTCCGTGGTTTTCAGCGCCTCGTACATGACGCGGCTGTATCCGCCGGAACCACCGAGATTCGGCTGATCGTGAATGGCGAGCCGATCGCCGAGAACCGCGGCGGCCTCGGCGAATCCGGGTTCGTCCACGGCCTTGCGATTGCCCTGATCGGGAATGATCACGGCCTTGATCTTCTCCAGCACCAGCGGATCGGAACCGAGGGCCGCGAGAGTGTTCACACAGTCGGTGGGCCGGTTGAAGGTCGG
Organism: Nocardia sp. 852002-20019_SCH5090214; assembly: GCF_001665865.1. Classification (NCBI taxonomy): domain Bacteria; kingdom Bacillati; phylum Actinomycetota; class Actinomycetes; order Mycobacteriales; family Nocardiaceae; genus Nocardia; species Nocardia sp. 852002-20019_SCH5090214. The sequence goes on from NZ_LZMK01000375.1 coordinate 23,636, forward strand.
CATGCCCACCGCGATGCTGCCCTCACCGGGCGCCTCGACCGGCGCGTACCACCCGCCGCTGCGCAATTCGACCGCGGAATCGGTGGTGATGTCGAACCAGATCCAGCCGCCGTCCTCGAACGGCGCCAGATCGACCTCGAATTCCACGGTGGTGATATCGGCCGGCGCGGTGAGCGATTCACGGCCCGCCGAGGCTGTCGCGAATTCGTTGCCGCGCACGTGGATCCGGGAACCGTCGGCCTTGGAACGGTAGACGTCCACCCGGCCGTGCCCGGACAGGTCCAGGCGCAGCACCACCGATTCCAGAATCGTCCAGCGTCGCCAGTAACTGGCCGGCACCGCATTGAAATAGGTGCAGAACGACACTTCGGATTCGGCGCCGATCGACAGCGAGGTGCGCGTGGGAGCATGCGCGCGGCGAGCGTTCGTCGCCGATTCCTCCAGATACAGCGTCCGCACATCCAGCGGCTCGCCGGGGCGAGGCAGAATGATGCGCTGCAGCAGGGATTTCGCGCGGGTCTCGGTGCTCATATCCTCGAGGGTCACTTGTGCGGTCATTTCACTTCCTGCATCCGCGGTACGGGCCGGTGGCACATTACTGGGGATCGCCGGCCGTGAGCGGTGCGCCGGATTCCAGATGCGGGCGCAGCACGTTGTCGAAGGTACTCAACGCGCTGCCGATGGCCATATGCATGTCGAGATACTGGTAGGTGCCCAGGCGTCCGCCGAAAACGACCTTGGCCGTCGCGGTTTCGTTCTTCGCCCGCTCGCGGTAGGCGAGCAGTTTCGCGCGGTCCTCCGGGGTGTTGATCGGGTAGTACGGCTCGTCGCCGGTCTGCGCGAATCGCGAGAATTCGCGCATGATGACGGTCTTGTCCTCCGGATAGCCGTCGCGCTCCGGGTGGAAATGGCGCGGCTCGATGATGCGGGTGAACGGGACATCGGCATCGTTGTAATTCATCACCGAGGTGCCCTGGAAGTCGCCGGTCTCGAGCACTTCGGTCTCGAAATCGATGGTGCGCCAGCCCAGTTCGCCCTCGCTGTAGTCGAAGTAGCGGTCCAGCGGGCCGGTGTAGACGACGGGCGCGTCCGGATTCTGCGCGCGGATTTCGTCGCGCACCTCGAACCAATCGGTATTCAGGCGCACCTCGATCAGATCCGATTCGGCCATCTTCTCCAGCCAGGCGGTGTAACCGTTGACCGGCAGACCCTCGTAGGTGTCGTTGAAATAGCGATTGTCGAAGGTGTATCGCACGGGCAGCCGGGTGATATTGCCGGCGGGCAGCTCCTTGGGATCGGTCTGCCACTGCTTGGCGGTGTAATCGCGGACGAACGCCTCGTAGAGCGGGCGGCCGATCAGCGAAATCGCCTTTTCCTCGAGGTTCGCGGCATCTTTGGTCTCGATCTCGGCGGACTGCTCCGCGATCAGCGCCCGCGCCTCCTCGGGACTGAAATAACGGCCGAAGAACTGCGAGATCAGGCCGAGTCCCATCGGGAACTGGTAAGCCTGCCCCTTGTGCATCGCGAAGACCCGATGCTGGTAACCGGTGAACTCGGTGAACTGATTGACGTAATCCCACACCCGCTTATTGGAGGTGTGGAAGAGGTGGGCACCGTACTTGTGGATTTCGATGCCGGTTTCCGGATCCGCCTCCGAATACGCGTTACCGCCCAGGTGGTAGCGGCGCTCGACCACGAGCACCCGCTTTCCCAGCAGGTTGGCGGTGCGTTCGGCAACGGTCAGCCCGAAGAATCCGGAGCCGACGACGATCAGATCGAAGGGAGCTGCGACGGTCACGGGAGCCCAGCGTAGCCGTAGCGGGTCACCGCGTCTGCACGCCGTAGGTCTCGGTAGCGGGGACGGTGGTCACGGCCGTGCGCGGACCGGCAGGGGTAGCGGAATCTCGCCGCGAGGGGCCGGGAAGTGTTCACCAGGGCGTCACCGGGGGTTGACGCGGACACCGTCCCCATCGAGACCACACGCCACCCATACCGCTCCCGGGATGGGCGAGCGCCCCGGCCACGGCGGCGGCCATCCGCCGACCGTCTCAGTACGGGTAGGGAGGCTGGCCGTAGTAGGCGGCGGGCGGATAGGCGAGCATGCCCACGCCACACCACCGCTTCGCCGAACCGGACAGCGTCAGGCTCAGCATCAACACCGCGAACAGCAGTCCGACGATTCCGCCGATCGATGCCGCGGGCACGCCGTTGGCCAATGCCATGACGATCCCCGCGAGACCGCCCAGCAGCCCGAGCGAGGACAGCGCGACCAGCATCACGCGCCCGGCATTCTTGTGGTTCATCAGCATGATTCCGCCGACGGCCCACAGCAGCGCGATCAGACCGTCGACCGCGGCCATGACATAGAAGATGTCGCCCGAACCACTGCTGTGCGAACTGTACGAGCCGTACGAACGATTCAGATTGCTTGCCGCACTGAGCAAACCGATGATTCCGAACCCGGCCAGCAACGCCAGCAGCAGTGCGAAAACGCCGGCCGTGATCGCCGCGCCACCACTCGGCCGCGGCTCCTGATAACCGTAGGGCGCATACCCCGGCGCCGGATACCCCGCAGGCGGGTACCCGGGCGGCGGATAGCCCGCCGGCGGATAACCATTACCCCCGTAGCCGGGTCCATACGGATAGCTCATCGGCCTCCCCCTTCTCTCGGGCAGGCACTCTACCGCCTGCGAACGACGTCGGTACGAGGTGAACCCGCATCACGGGGAAGCCGGCTCACCGGATGTCTCCTTATCGTCGCCGTGGTGGTTGGCCGATTCTTAAGGCGGGGATAAATCCTTGTCCGCGAGGCTCGTTCGGCCCGACACATTCAGTAGGCGACCGTGAAGCGGGTGCGGGCGTGGCGCGGATTCTCGGCCTCGTCGAGGAGTGCGACGGCGAGGTCCTCCATCGAGATGCACGAGGTGCCCGTGCTGTCGCTGAGCAGTTCGTCGAGGCCGGTCCGGTAGCTTCCGCGGCGTTCGCCGGGCTCGAGCAGGGCCGGCGGGCTGAGGTAGGTCCAGTCGACATCGGTTGCCGCCCTGCGGAATACCTCGCGTTGCGCGTGACAGGCCAGGGCGATCGGCCGCCAGTCCGGCGGAAAGTCGGGCATCTGCATGACGGTCGAGCCGGTTCCGGGCACGATCAGATCGCCCGCGCCGCCCACGACCAGCAGGCGGATTCCGGTGTTGCGCAATCCCTCCAGCAGCGCCGCGGCCACATCCGCCATTTCGTACTCGCGCCCGGCGCGGGGCCTGGTCGCACTGATGACCACATCGCTTCCGGCGGTGACATCCTTCACCCGGTCCGGGTCGGTGGCGTCCGCGGCGCGGAAGTTCGCCGCTGCGGGCAGCGTATTCGGGCGCTCGGCGCTGCGGCCGACGGCGGTGACCTCGTGGCCGCGCGACAGCGCCTCGTGCACGATCCGGCTGCCGGCGGTTCCCGCGGCACCGAAAACGGTGATATGCATGATCTTTCACTCCTGCCGAGGAATCAGCGGACTCGGGAGATGTGCGCCGAAGGGTCTTCGGGCGCGATCGAATCGGCATCGTCCGACGAAAGTTGCCGGGGATCGGCGAGTTCGGGCGCATCGATGGTTACCGGTGACAGCGAATGTCCGGCCGGCTTCTGCGTGCGATCCCCCACCTGGCCCAGCACCGTGCCACCCAACGCGATCACCATGCCCAGCAGCTGCAACGGGGTCAGCGACTGGCCGAGCGCGGCCCATCCGATCACCGCCGCGGAGAGCGGGCTCAGCAGGCCGAGGAAGGCGACCGACGTGGCCGGCACCCGAGCCAAACCGCGAAACCAGAGGGCGTAGGCGGCCGCGGTGCCGAGCGCGCCCAGATAGAGGTATCCGCCGATCGCCGGGGCGTCCAGTGCGGGCGGCGCACCCTCGGTGAGCAGCGCCAACGGCAGCAGGACCACTCCGCCTGCGGTCAACTGCCAGCTCGTGAACGCCAGCGGGCCGACCCCTTCCGGCCGACCCCAATGACCGGTCAGCACGGTTCCCGCGGCCATCGATGCCGCGCCGGCCAGTCCGGCCAGCACACCGATCGGGTCCAGCGCGGCATTCGCCCGCAGCACCACCAATGCCACCCCCAGCATGCCGATCCCGGCGGCCAGCAGTTTGCGACCGCTCGGCCGCACCCGCAGCAGCAGCGCCGCGAATCCGAGCGCGAACAGCGGTGCGGCCGAACCCAATACGGCCGCCACACCGCCGGGCAGCCGGTATGCGGCGAGGAACAGCAACGGGAAGAAGGCGCCGATATTCAGCACGCCGAGCAGTGCGGCACGGCCGATCCAACGGCCGCGCGGCAGCACCCGGGTGGCGCCCAGCAACACCAATCCGGCCGGGAGGGCGCGCATCAACGCGGTGAACATCGGCCGCTCCGGCGGCAGGAACTCGGACGTAATGGCGTACGTGGTGCCCCACACCAGCGGGGCCAGACCGGTGATCGCGAGGATCGCGGCAGTCGAACCGCGGGCGGCGGTGCGATTCATCTGGGTATCTCCTCATTGATAATCTCAACGTTGAGATAATCCGACACCGCCGAGTGTCTTGATGTCAAGTATCTGAACGTTGAGATATTGCGCACGAGAGGAGACCGATGAGCGACGCCGTGGACCGGATCGTCGCGGACTGGGGTCGCGTCCGCCCGGAACTCGACGTGTGGCCCACTCACGTCATCGGCCGGCTGAAGCGCTTGGGCCGACGGCTCGAGCGCGAGATGAAGGACTTCTTCGCCCGTTACGGCCTCGAATACTGGGAGTTCGACGTACTGACCACGCTGCGCCGCTCCGGCGGTCCCGACGGTCTCACCGCCGGCGACCTGATCAAGGCCACCATGGTGACCTCGGGCGCGATCACCAATCGCATCGACCGCATGGCCGCCAAGGATCTGGTCCGCCGAGTTCCCGATGCGAAGGACCGGCGAACCATCCGAGTCCAGCTCACCGACCGCGGACGCGAAGTGATCGACGAGCTCATGCCGCTGCACGTCGACAACGAGATCCGCCTGCTGTCCGGCATGAGCCGCACCGATCTCGACCAGCTCGCCGGCCTGCTCCGCCGACTGTCCGAATCACTGGACGACACCTCGCTGGGCTGAGCGGGACTACTACGGCAGCGCCGACGATCCGGTCCCGGATGCGGGCGAGACCGGCGGTGTCGGCGAACCCGGCCGCGCCACATCGGACACGCCAGGTGCAGTCCGCTAACCCGGAATCTGCTGCGGAGCGACTGCCTCCGGCACGGGCGCGGTGTGGTCGGTCGCCGCGATACCCGCTGCCGACGAGTCGGCCGGAGCGCCGGTCGCGGCAGCCGGAGCGCCGGTCGCGGCAGCCGGAGCGCCGGTCGCAGCAGCCGGAGCGCCGGTCGCAGCAGCCGAAGTGCCGGTCGCAGCAGCCGAAGTGCCGGTCGCGGCAGCCGGAGTACCGACGGAGTCCGCAGGGCCGGGTCCGGTGGCCGCATCCTGCCCGCTGGGAGCCGGTGGCGGGGTGGGAGTCGCCGCCGTCCCCGGGATGCGGGTGCCGCCGGGAGCCGCGGCCCGCACCCCGGCGCCCTCCCCCGCGCTCTGGCTGACCTGCGGCGCGATCTGCAGCAGGCGGGCGTAATCGACGATCTGGGCACCGAGGGTCGGGGTCGCGATGATGACGCCACCCTTGTACAGGCGGAAGGTTCCGACCTTGCCCGGCAACAACGACTCCGGACCCATCGGGTCGCCCAAAGGCCCTGCCGCGCCGCCACTTTCGGCATACTTCGCATCGATGGCGGTATTGCCGCGCACCGCTTGTTCGGGCACCGCCTGTTCTGGCACCGGTTGTTCGGGTGCCGCCGGGGCGGGAGCGGCCGGAACGCCGGGCGCCGCTTCCAGTTCCGCGGGTGTCGGCCCGACCTCGAGAGTAGTGATGTCGATCGGCTGCCCGCCGCCGGGCGCCGCCGAATACTCGGTGCGCAGAATGTGGCCGTCACGCATCAGCACCTGCCCCGCGGTGGAGTGGACCGCGTCGGCCGCGCGCGGATCTTCCTTGTCGGTGCCGGGATACATCTGACAGTCGGTCGTGTCGCAGGTCTGGGCATAGGGGTAGCGGTGTTCGGCCAAGGCGTACGAGCGGGCCGCGACAGCCTGCGCCCGCAGCGCCTCCGCACCGCCCTTGTCGGCCCAATTGGCCTCCATCTCCGCCGGAACCACACCGAGCAGATAGTCCTCGACGTCGAGCTGATTCACCGTCACCGGCTGCCCGTTGTCCTGCGTAACACCCAGAACCCCACGGAAACTCGAGCCGTCGCACACCTTCAGATGTTCGGCCGCGGGCCGATCGGGACCCGGGTCGGCGGGATAGGCCCAGGGGTCGTCGGTGGAGCCCTGCCACAGCACATCACCGTCACAACCGATGGTCACCACGACGTTCGCGCCGCCGTCCGGCGTCGGGGTCAGGTGCGCGGCCTGTCCCGCCACGACCCGCCGACCGGCGACGGTCAGCCCGGAATCGGAGTACACGTCGAGCGTTTCCTTGTCGTAGACGGTGAGCCGCACCCGGACCGTGGTCGGCGCGATCGTTCCGAGTTGGGCGCCCGGGTAATAGTGCGCCAGAATGCCGTCGGCCGTCGCGCCCGCCGTGGCCTGGTCGAACGCACCCACCTGACTCATCCCGCGCCCGTGCCCGGGGCCCGCGGCCGCCTGATAGGCAGCGTTGCGAGTGCCCGAACCGAATATCGGCACCGCGAAGGCGACGACGATCCCGCCGGTCACCGGGACCACGACCAATCCGATCAGCGCGCCGCGCCGAATCCGCCGACGACGCAGCAGGTCACCGTGCCGACGCCGGAGTCGGCTCCGGAATCCGCCCACGACCCCGACCGCTGGTGCGCTGTTCGAGTGTTCCGGCGGCGGCGCGGCGCCGGTGCGGGCGGCTTCGGTCCGGGTCATCGAACCCTCCTGTGGTGTGCGGACGGCGCCCATCGGACGTCGCGGCGCGCACTCGGGCGGCTACTGGAAAGTTACATTCGAGCTATCCTAGACCTAATCCTCAACCAAAGGTTTAGATCTGTGGCATTTGGGACTAGTGTGACCATCGATCCGTCAGGAATCAACCCCGCGCGACACCCTGTTCCACGCTGACGGTCACCGGTTCTACCTGAATGGGAGATGCTCGTGCCGTACCGCCGCCCGAAACGTTCCGTCGTCCTCCCCGTGGTCGCGACTCTCGCGGTCGCCGCCCCGCTCGCGACGCTGACGCTGCGCGACTCTCCCGGCTATCGCCCAGCGGGCGACAGCGATCTTGCCGCGATACCCGCGCAACTCGCCGAGGTGGCCTTGGCGTCCGCACCCGACATCGTGTTGCCGCTGCGCGAACTCACCGGCTTGAACCTGCCCGATCTGCGCCTGTCCGACTTGCGGAAACTCCCGCTGCCGAAGTCGATTCCCGTCCCGCCCGGCCTACCCGCCCCGCCGGGCCTACAGCTACCCAGCGAGATCCCACTACCCCAATTCGGTGATCCGACGACCACCACCACCGCATGCGGACACAGCCGCAACGCCTGCCGCGCATTCATCGGCGTCCGCACCCCGTACGCCTTCGCCTCGTAACTGGCCGCCAGCACCATCCCGCCCCCGACGATCACATCACCGCCCGCTGCACCTTCATCACCGACCGACAGCCACCCGCCGCAGCGCTGGCACTCCTGCGAAAAG